>URZS01000042.1 GCA_900552445.1 uncultured Veillonella sp.
GTCTCTTTTTATTTTATGAGATACATGAAATTTAAGTTAATTATAAAAAAATGATTGACGATGCATTATATACATGATATTATTATTTCAGTTGAGACGCGGGAGTGGCGGAATTGGCAGACGCACCAGACTTAGGATCTGGCGCCTTACGGCGTGGGGGTTCAAGTCCCTTCTCCCGCACCAACTTTATTGCACCTTTAAAGGTGCTATTTTTTTTTGCCTAAAATTAGGTGTTTGAAAGGGACACAATTAACTATAAATATAGCTGTTATGACTTTTTTACTAGTATATATAAAGCGCTCTAGAAGCTTAACTACTAGGTTATATGTTATAATAAATGAGTTAGAACTATTTAATTAATACAATCATAGTAATACTATATGGTGCAGTATGGATAATACATTAACTAAGCTGCTTTCACAGAACCCATCCTTTGTGGATGGGCTAAACGCATTTCAGCGGAAAGGAAAGTCAGTTATATATGGTCTTAGTGGTTCTCAAAAGAGTTTCCTCTTAAACCAAGCATTTACTACAGGACTTACAAAGTCTGTTGTTATCGTAGTCCATGATAAGGACCATAAAGAGATGTGGGAACGGGACTTAGCTTTTTTCATGCCTAATGTTCCAGTCCTATCATTTCCTATCACAGATCATGTAGACTTTACGACTATGGCTCGTAGCCTTGAAGACCAAGGGGCCCAAATGCGGGCATTAGCCCTTCTTGCATGGCAGGAGCCTGCTGTGGTTATTGCTAATGCAGAGGAGGTTACACAATACGTTGTATCTCCCCAATATTTAAAAGGACAATCGCTACATTTTGCTTTAAATAATACGATTGAACGTGATACAGCGCTTGAACAACTTGTTACAATTGGATATGAACGGGTAGACCAGGTGGAACAACGTGGTCATTTTGCTGTGCGCGGCGATATTTTAGATATCTATCCTGTTAATAGCGACAATCCTATACGTATAGAATTCTTTGGTGATGAAATCGATACATTGCGGTTTTTCTCTGAAGAAAATCAACGGTCTATTGAACAAATTGATTCGTATACGGTGACTCCTTTCTTCCTTGGTAAAAGTGATGCAGAGAGTACCTTATTATCGTATGTAAAGGATGGTCTCCTCATTTACGATGAGCCAGGACGTATTCAAGAAGCGTTAAAGAAGTTCCTCAAGGAAGATCCTACACATCGTAAAAATCATTGTGACTGGAGCGAATTGCAGCGCACTGTAGAAGCCACAACTCAAGTGGCTTTCACATTTATGCAACAACGCTCTATTGGTCTTACTGGATTTAACCCTATTGGCATTCAAGGGAAGACGATGACGAGCTTTGAGCGTCAAATTCCTTTATTAACCGATGAAATTAAGCAATGGCATCGTCTAAATCATCAAGTTGTTCTGGTATTAAATAACCAACAACGACGAGAAGGCATTGAACGGGCCCTTGAAGGAGAAAATATCGCCTTTATTCATAGTGAAGAATGGATTGCTAAGCCTAATACGGTTGTTATATTACAAGGTTTATTGACCGATGGCTTTGAATTGCCCAATAGCCACTTAGTAGTGGTCGTAGAAGGCAATATTTACGGACAACAAAAGCGTAAGCTTCGTAACAAGCCTAAAAAGGGCCAAGAAATCAATTATTTTACGGATTTAACCCCTGGTGACTATGTTGTACATAGTATGCACGGTATCGGTAAGTATATTGGCCTTAAAACGATAGAAACGGAAGGTATTCATCGGGACTATATTGAAATCGCTTATGCAGGAACAGATAAACTGTTCTTACCTGCCAACAATTTAGATCAGTTACAAAAATACATCGGCAATGAAGGCGATGTGCCTCGTATTCATAAGATGGGTGGCCGTGACTGGGCTAAGGTTGTTACAAAGGCAAAAAAATCCATTGATGATTTGGCAGATAAGCTAGTTGAAATATATGCACAACGAGAAATTACAGAAGGCTTTGCCTTCTTACCAGATCAACCATGGCAGCAAGAGTTTGAAGATGCATTCCCCTATGAAGAGACGGAAGATCAGTTACAAGCTACGGCGGAAATTAAAGAATCTATGGAACGACCTGTTCCTATGGACCGATTGCTAGCTGGAGACGTAGGCTTCGGTAAAACTGAAGTAGCTATGAGGGCTATCTTTAAAGCTGTTATGAGTGGCAAGCAAGTTGCGGTGCTCGTACCGACTACCGTTTTGGCGCAACAACATTTCCAAACCTTCTTGAATCGCTTTTCACCATTTGGTGTAAAGGTAGATGTACTCAATCGATTCCGCAGTACAGCTGAGAAGAAACAAGTTTTAAAAGGTGTAGAGAATGGATCTATTGATGTTCTCATCGGTACCCATTCACTACTTAATAAAAAGGTTGTCTTTAAAGACTTAGGCATGCTCGTTGTAGATGAGGAGCAACGCTTTGGGGTGGCGCAAAAGGAAAAATGGAAAGAGTGGGCTAGTAATATTGACGTGCTCACCTTGAGTGCAACCCCAATTCCACGGACCTTACATATGTCCCTCGTAGGTGTTCGTGAAATGTCCGTCATCAATACGCCACCTGAAGAACGCTTACCTGTTCAGACCTATGTGGTGGAATATGATATGAATCTTGTTGCAGATGCGATTAAGAGAGAATTGGCACGGGGCGGACAAGTTTACTTTGTATATAACCGTGTAGCATCTATTAATCACATGGGTGAGTTGTTAGAAGCAGCGCTGCCGGGTTTACGCTATGCTATTGCTCACGGACAGATGACAGGCCGTCAAATTGAAGAAATTATGACCGATTTCTATGAAGGTCATTATGACGTATTATTGTCTACAAGTATTATCGAAACAGGTTTAGATATTCCGAACGCCAATACTATCATTATTTATGATGCGGATCGTTTAGGTTTATCTCAGCTATATCAAATGCGTGGACGCGTAGGGCGCTCTCGTAGACGGGCCTATGCATACTTTATGTATCGACCTGACAAAATGCTTTCAGAAGCTGCAGAAAAGCGGTTAAAAGCTATCGAAGAGTTTACGGAGCTAGGTGCTGGTTTCAAACTTGCTATGCGAGACTTAGAAATTCGTGGTGCTGGGAATCTATTGGGTTCACAGCAACATGGCAATATCGCATCTGTCGGCTTTGGCATGTACGTAAGTATGCTTGAAGAAGCGATTGCAAAGGCTCAAAATAAAGAGGTAGAGCGAGAGGTATCCATTGATCCTGCTATCGACTTAGAGGTAGATGCCTTTATCGATGATGCGTACATTAAAGATAGTGCTCGTAAGATTTCTGTATATCAACGGTTGTTACATATTAAATCGAAAGAACAACTTGATGATATGACAGATGAACTCATAGATCGTTTTGGTACGCCTACAGAGCCGGTAGATAGATTATTGCGCATTGCTCAAATTAAAGAGCAAGCACGCCTGCTTGGTATTAAAAGTATCGTCCGTAGAGATAAACAGCTTACGATCCATTGGCATGATGACTCCAAAATGGCCGACTGGGATATGGGGGCTGTACGAGAAGATTTATGGAAAAAAATGAAATTTGCAGATACCAAGCCTGCCACATTATATGTGAGCCTTAACGGTATGAAAGGTTCTATTTTGACCATTACGGAAGCGGTGATGAAGGCACTGAGCCACAAGTCATCGACTAAGGAGGGCCTATGAATCGATTTTTAAAGGGCGCCATGATTTTAACCTTAGCCGGTATTATCGTGAAGGTCATCGGTGCGTTTAGTAAAGTTCTTATTGCCCGTGTTCTCGGTGGTGAAGGCATTGGCTTATATATGATGGCCTATCCAATCTACCAAATTATCGTCAGCATCTCTGCGGCAGGCATTCCAGTAGCCATTTCCATTATGATTGCGGAAAAGCTCGCCAATGATGATATGCAGGGCGTACAACAAGTGTTTTCCGTATCCTTAAGGGTACTTACTATTTTAGGTTTAGTATTTAGCTTGGCCTTATATGGCAGTGCACCGTGGCTCATAGAGACTCAGATTATTACAGATCCACGAGCACTCATAGCCATTCAGTTGTTATCGCCAGCTATCTTCGTAGTAACTATTCTAAGTTGCTTTAGAGGTTATTTCCAAGGCTTCCAATACATGGTGCCTACGGGGACGAGCCAGATCTTTGAACAAATTTTCCGCGTATCCTCTATGGTGGGCTTAGCTTACTACTTCATCGATAGAGGCTTACATTTAGCGGCTGGGGGTGCTACCTTTGCCACTTTCCCAGGTGTGTTAGCAGGTTTACTCGTATTAATTTTCTTTTACTATCGTCAACGACGGGTGCGCGAACAGATGCTTTCACAACAGAATCCAAATGCTATCTGTGAAAGTAACAGCGCTGTAGTGAAACGATTATTTGGTCTTGCTATACCAGTATCTATGGCGAATATCATGCTTCCTATGGTATCTCTCATCGATACATTCATAGTGCCGAAGCGTTTGATGGATATTGGGTATTACCTCAATGAAGCAACAACACAATTTGGCTACCTGACAGGGATGGCCACGTCACTCATTGGTTTACCTATCATTTTGACCACCTCTTTGGCGGCTAGTTTAGTGCCGGCTGTATCTGAAGCTCATGCACAAGGTAATGTTAATCGCATTGTGCAGCGGGCAGGAACGGCTATTAAAATTGCCAATATGTTCACGATTCCAGCGTGTATCGGCCTTTGTGTATTAGCAACGCCTATTTCCTTGCTCATCTATGCAACGCCTAATGCAGGGCCTGTTATCGCCGTTATTAGCCTAAGTATTGTATTTCTAGGATGGCAGCAAATTACAGCTGGTATTCTGCAAGGTTTGGGGCGCACTGTAATCCCTATGGTAGCGATTTTCGTTGGTTTATTAGCGAAAACATTCTTGGATTATGAATTGACAGGAACTGTTGAACTTGGGATCAATGGTGCTGCGTGGGCTACAAACTTAAACTTCGCCATTGCTGCACTCATAAACTATATATTTGTAAAGAAATACGTAGGTTCTGTACTTAATAAACTTGAATTGCTGAAAATTGCCGTATCTGCTATGGCTATGGGGGGTGCAACGCAAGTTATCTATGTGAGTACCGTAGAGTTGTTAGGTAATGGTGGTGCCGTAGCTGCCGCTATTGTAGTGGCCGTATTCGTGTATGGACTATCTTTGTGGCTTACTAAGGCCGTTGTGAAGGATGATATGTATCATTTCCCAATTATCGGTAAGCGTTTACAAGCTCGTCGAGATAAGGAGGAAGCAAAGCTCTATGAAGAACAATACTAAGGAACCCGTATCTGTACAACCATTGGTGGATGTGGTAAAAGCCTTACGTGCACCTAATGGGTGCCCTTGGGATCAAAAGCAAACGCATGAATCCTTACGACGCTATTTCATTGAAGAAACCTATGAAGTAGTAGATGCCATTGATAATAAAGATATGCCGAATCTTCGTGAAGAGTTAGGTGATGTATTATTGCAAGTTGTCTTTCACAGTCAATTGGCAGAGGAGGCTGGTCATTTTACACTTCAAGACGTAATTAATGATGTCGCTGAAAAAATGATTCGTCGTCATCCCCATGTTTTTAACCCTGAAAATGATGAAAAATCATACACTTGGGATGAATTAAAGGCACAAGAAAAGAAAAATTTTCAAAAATCTGTATTAGATGGTGTGTCCAAAGGTTTACCTGCTTTGGTGGCCGCTTATAAGCTTCAAGAAAAGGCTGCAAAGCTAGGTTTTGACTGGGACGAGCTCGATCCGGTTTGGGCGAAAGTTTCTGAAGAAATGGGTGAATTTAAGGAGGCTATAGCACAAAAAGATAGAGAAAATATGGAAAAAGAGGCAGGAGATGTGCTTTTTTCCTTGATTAATCTACTCAGATGGTATAAAATAAGCGGTGAAAATGCACTAAATCGCACAAACACAAAGTTCCGACAGCGTTTTTTACATGTAGAGGCTTGTGTTAACCAAAGCGATCGCTCATGGGAAGACTTTTCATTAGCTGAGCTGGATGCTTTTTGGGAGGAGGCTAAAGTGCAGGAAAAGTAACCTAGAGGTTTTGCATACTTCTAAGGTATTGTATTTTTAAGGAGGTTCTGTCATGAACAAAACAGAATTAATCGCAAGTGTTGCACAAAAAACTGAATTAACTAAAAAAGACGCTGAAAAAGCAGTAAAAGCTGTATTTGACACAGTAGCTGAAGAATTAGCTGCTGGTGGTAAAGTTCAAGTTATCGGCTTCGGTACTTTCGAAGTTCGTGAACGCGCTGCTCGTGAAGGCCGTAACCCACAAAACGGTAAAACTATCACAATCGCTGCTTCCAAATCCCCTGCATTCAAAGCTGGTAAAGGTTTGAAAGAGCAAGTTAACGCTACAAAAGCTAAAAAACGCAAAAAATAATCCCTAAAGGATATGAAAGAGACCTTTCGAGGTCTCTTTTTTTTATCTATTTATGGTATAATGCACAGAGAAAGGGTGCACTATGAATAACGAAACATCACGGAAGGTTCTCATCGTGTCCGCCTCTATTGGGACAGGACATATGCAGGCCGCAAGAGCCATAGAAGAATATTGGAAAGAAAAAGAGCCACACGCATCGATTACTCATGTGGACTTTTTAGATACAGAAACCATGTCTGTAGAGCATTTAATTAAGGGGACGTATATCAAGATGATCGACGTGTTCCCAATGCTATACGATATGATTTATCGCGTATCAAAAGGGGAGCGACGGGGGACTATTTTGCAAACTGCATTATCGTATCTCCTTAAAAGTCGTATGCTCAAGCTTGTTCAACAAGAGCAGCCAGATGTGATGGTCTTTACCCATCCATTTCCATGTGGGGCTGCGTCTATTTTAAAGCGCCAAGGTCATATTGATGTGCCATTGGTAGCGATTATGACGGACTTCAGTAGCCATCAATTTTGGCTCTATCCACAAATTGATACATACTATGTAGCGACCGAGTCTATGGTCACCGAAATGGTATCCGCTGGTATTGATGAAGCTCGTATTCATGTGTCTGGTATCCCTGTGCGCCGTTCCTTTTTCCGTGATGCTATTGAGGAATATAGCTTAGAGGAACCTGTGAAAGTACTCGTTATGGGTGGTGGTCTTGGTTTGGGCTCCCTCGAAACGGCACTTAAACATTTAGATGAGGTTAATGGCATCGATGAAATTACAGTAGTAGCCGGTCAAAATACGTCTCTCTATGAATCCTTAGTTACCCTTAGTGAGTCCATGAAAACAAAGACCATTGTATATGGGTATACGACCAATATTTCAGAGCTTATGAAATCATCGTCCTTACTCGTTACAAAGCCTGGTGCTTTGACTTGTATGGAGGCGGTTACCATTGGTTTGCCTATGGTATTCTTTAATGCAATCCCCGGTCAAGAAGAGGCCAATGCAGAACTATTAGAGCTACGGGGCTGTGCTCGTTGGGCCCGTGATATTCACAACTTAGAAGACGTTGTGACCGCACTGCTTATTAATTCTCCAAGATTACAGCAAATGTCTGAAAGTGCTCGTGAATGGCATGTA
>URZS01000043.1 GCA_900552445.1 uncultured Veillonella sp.
TCTTTCCCTACACGACGCTCTTCCGATCTTTAAATTTGCTTTGTGATGTATCCGTTATTTACTTGTATAGTAAGTGTTTTGTTACTTTCACAGTTATCAAAACCTCCTCAACAAGGAGGTTTATTTTTAGAGGAGTTGGATCGAAATGAAACAACCTGAACTGTCGCCGTATATGATGGCTCGCAAGCCGTCTGGCATTCGCTTAGGACAAATTAAATTCTTGGAACGTAAGAACCCACCTATCTTGGTGAATGGTTCTATTGGTAATGTAATGCGTCCTATGCATCCCGCCATGCAGCGTAGGTTGTTCAATTTGGGCGGCGTGAATAGTCCGTTCCATAATGGCATCGTGCCATACGTACCAACTACGGGTACTAATGAATGTCGCGAAGCATTCCTTCATATTTTACGCAGCCAAGGTTTCGATACAACTGGTCTTGATGTACTTGTAACAGACGGTGCATCTATGGCGATGGAAATCATCATGCTTGGCGTATGTGGTGGTGCAGGTGAAGAGGAACGTCCTCTTTTGATGTTCAACCCATCTTATACTAACTATGATGCGGTAGGTCTTCGTATTGGTCGTAAAACAGTTACTGTGGAGCGTGAGCTGAACGAAGATGGCGAATTTGAATTGCCATCCGTTGAAACTGTAGAGCAACGCATTATCGATACAAAACCGGGCGCATTACTCATCATTCCTTACGATAACCCAACTGGTCAATTATTCAGTAAGGAAACATTGATTGAATATACTAAGCTATGTGTTAAACATAATTTGTGGATCATCTCTGACGAAGCATACCGTGAATTGGCTTACGAAAAAGGGAAAGAAACATCTAGTATCTGGGCTTTAACCGATAAAGATGTACCTGGCATCGAAGGCCGCCGTATCAGTCTTGAAACGGCTAGTAAGGTTTGGAATGCATGTGGTCTTCGCATTGGTGCCATCATTACAGATAATAAATTGTGCTACGAAAAATCTGTTGCTGAATATACGGCAAACCTCAGTGCTAATACATTGGGCCAATATATCTTTGGCGCATTGAAGCACGAGTCCTACGCACAATTACACAATTGGTATGAGCAACAACGCGATTACTACCGTCAAATGATCTTTGAACTTCATAAAGGTTTCAAAGAGGTAGAGCCGGACTTTATCGTATCTCGTCCTGAAGCGTCTATCTACTTTGTTATCGACGTACGCAAGGTGGCTAAACCTGGCTTTGACGGTGTAGATTTTGCCTCTTGGTGTGCCGAACACGGTGCAGTAAGCCTTGATGATGGCCAAGAATACACACTTCTTATGGCACCGCTCAATGGTTTCTACAGCGGTAAAAAAGGCGATGATAACCCAGGTAAGACACAATTGCGCTTATCCTTCTGTGAAAATCCAGACTTATTACGCTTGGCGCCTGAATTGTTATCTAAACTATTCAGAGCTTACGAAGCACAACGTTAACATAAGAATGCCCTCCCTATGGAGGGCATTTTTGATGAGTGTTGATACAAATAAAAAAGAAGCTATAAGACTACGCGTTATAGCTTCTTTTTGTTTTCTCCCTAGTCATAGTTAGTAGGGAGGGGTACTTATTTTTCTTCTTCATGATGTGGTCCCTTAGTACGCATTTCGGCTGCGAGCTGCTCGCTAGGCATAGAGTTTTCCTCTGTTGTTGGATACGAAGTGTCTTCTAAGATAACCGTTTCTAACAGTTTGTCAACTTGATCAGACTGAATAGTTACTTCCTTGTTGTACCATTCGCCAAAATCGCGAATTACCTCTTCATTACGACGGAAGTAGGTATATTGGTCGATTTTGCGAGATTCTACAAGTTCCGCATTTTCTAAGATGCTCATAAATGTAGAAATAGACGATTGAGATACACCGCAGCGTTTTTGTATACTCTTAACGCTTACACTGTTAGGAAAATCGATAAGAGTTTTAGTGTGTACTTGTGCACCAAATTCTTTCTCTGGGTGTTTTAGCCACAATATAATATCTAACCGATGCGGATTGGATAATGCTTTCAAGATTCTTAACGGGTCCATAGGGCCTCCTCTTAATTAAAAAATAACGAGTTCCTAACCTTGACCGTGGACTTGCATTATGCGGTCGTATTATACGCGTCTTGCTCCGTATAGGGTTTTTCCTACTTTTATCATACGCTACTTTCACTGTGAAAGCTACAAAAAACTTATAAATTTCACGAATTGATGAATTTTATTGCACTTTATTAAAAATCTTAGTGTGAAATAGTATGAGCTTATAATGATTATATATACATCCTATAGAGTGTTATATAGCATAATTTCGTAAAATATAGAATATATTTATTTTTTTTGTCAATTTATTAAAGGTATTTTGGTTCTTCATAGAGAATATATATATACTGTATGAACTTATGTAAGTTAAGCTTTCATTTAAAGGAGCTGAGTATATGGCAATTGATCGTAATGAAACATTTGATGTCATCGTCGTTGGTGCAGGTCCAGCGGGCTCTGCGGCGGCATTGCGCCTCGCAGAACAGCGGGCGAAAGTTTTGCTCATCGAACGTGGCACCGCACCAGGCGCTAAAAATATGATGGGTGGACGTATCTACACACATTCTTTAGAACGTCTTGTACCGGACTTTAGAGAACGGGCACCATTGGAACGTAAAGTGACAAAAGAGCGTATTTCTATTGGCACTGGCAATGAAATGACTACTATTGAGTATAGTAATCAAGATGGGAAACCTAATGAGGAATCCTACGTAGTATTGCGCGCTAAATTTGATAAATGGCTCGCAGGTGAGGCTGAGAAAAAAGGGGCCCTTCTCGTATCTAATGTACAAGTAACAGACCTCATTACTGAAGGGGAAGGCAAGAACCGCCGCGTAGTAGGCGTTCGCTGTCACGATGACGAAGTTTACGCTAAACTCGTTATCATCGCAGAAGGTTCCAATACATTGTTATTGGAAAAAGCTGGTTTAACAGGTCCTACAGATCCTAGCACAATGGCTGTAGGCGTTAAAGAAGTATATAAACTTAAGAAAGATGATCTTGAAAATCGCCTCATGCTATCTGGTGACGAAGGTATGGCATGGCTTACATTGGGCGATATGACTGACGGCTTATTGGGCGGTGGCTTTATTTATACTAATAAAGAAAGCCTTTCCGTAGGTATGGTTGTAGGTCTTGAAGATATCGGTAAAGCTAATAAGTCTGTAGACGAAATGCTTTCAGCTTTCACAAGTCATCCAAGAATTGCACCATTGTTGAAAAATGGTCAATTGAAAGAACATAGTGCTCATCTCGTACCTGAAGGTGGTTATAAAGCAATGCCACAATTGGGCGGCAATGGTTATCTTATCGTTGGCGATGCAGCGCGTATGTGTATGAACCTTGGTTACACTATTCGTGGGATGGATCTCGCTATCGAATCCGGCATGTGTGCAGCTGATGCAGTTAACGTAGCATTGCGCGACGAAAATATGGAACGCGTTGCTAGTCTATATGAACGTCAAATTAAAAATTCTTGGTTGCATAAAGACTTGAAATTGTATAAAAACATGCCTGAGTTCCTTGCATCCAATCCTCGTATATTCAAGGAATATCCTGCTCTCGTGAATAATGTGATGCACGATGTCTTCACTGTAAACGGTGACGGTGCTGTTCCTATGTTGAAAAAATTAATGGGTCGCGTTGGTGACGTTGGCCTTGTAACCTTGATTCGTGATGCATTGAAAGGGGTGCGTTCCCTATGAAATTAGAAGAGCGCTTGGGCGCCAATAAATACTATGTAGATGAAACGTCTCCTCATATCCTTGTGGATGGCGCTGGCTTCAGCCGCGAAGAGAAAATGAAACTCGTAAACGGTTGTCCTGCTGGTCTATATACATTACAAGAAAATGGCGATTTAGCCTTTGACTTCGCTGGTTGTTTAGAGTGCGGTACTTGCCGTGTTCTCTGTGGCGAAACGATCGTAAAAACTTGGAAATATCCGCGTAACGCTAAGGGCGTAGAATTTAGACAGGGGTGAGTGTATGGAGTTATTAGTATGTGTCAAACAGGTTCCAGATACATCTGAGATTAAACTGGATCCGGAAACGAATAATCTCATCCGCACAGGCTTGCCTAGTATTGTAAACCCTGACGATATGCATGCGTTAGAGGCGGCTCTTGCGGTAAAAGACCAATATGAAGGTAGCCGTGTAACGGTATTGGCCATGGGTCCTCCTCAAGCTGAGGATGCTCTTCGCGAGTGTTTATCTCTCGGCGCTGATGATGCGGTACTTGTTACAGACCGTGCTTTCGGTGGCGCTGATACATTGGCTACAAGCTATACCATTGCATCTGCCATTCGTCATATTCAAAAGACAATGAACCGTCAATTTGAAATCATTTTCTGCGGTAAACAGGCTATCGATGGCGATACTGCACAAGTAGGCCCTCAAATTGCAGAAGAACTCGGTATGGCGCAAGCAACTTACGCTTGTAAATTCGCCGTAGATACAGCGACTCAAAAAGCAACTGTAACGCGGGAGCATGAAAATGGTTACGAAATCGTGGAAGTGCCATTGCCAGTATTAGTAACGGCTACAGCTGAGCTTAACGAGCCACGCCAACCAGGTCTCTGGAGCTCTATTTATGCGAAACGTTATGAAATTTCTCATGTTACATTGCGTGATATGCCTAATATTGATGAAAGCCGTATCGGCCTTAACGGTTCCCCTACGCGCGTTCGTAAGGTATACCAACCACCTCTTCGCGGTAAAGTTGAAATGCTTCCAAACGTTGAAGAAGGTTCTAAAAAGGTTCTCGAATTGGCGTACAATATTAAGCCAGAAAAATTTGCTCATCTATTAGTTCCAAGCGACGCACCTGTTGCGGCTGAGGAACCTAATGATGACGGTGTTGATGTTAAAGATCCTGCGCAACGGGCTGCTACTGTTGAAAGTGTGTCCGCTAGCGATTTTAAAGCGGTAGCTGCCGCTCAAGGTGATGAAGGTTCCAAAGGAGGTGACCGGTAATGGGTGTGACAAATTTTGATGATTATAAAGACGTCTTTGTCGTAGCCGATACCATCGATGATGTGGTGCATCCGGTTACTTATGAATTGATTGGCCAAGCTCGCCGTATCGCTAAGGAATTGGGCCAACTCGTTCAAGTTATGTTACTGGGCGAACATGTTCAATCCGAAGCAGAAGAACTAGTAGCACATGGTGCTGATATTGTTCACGTTTTTGAAAGCCCTCTTTTGAAATACTATACAACTGATGGCTACACAAAAGTATTAACTGACTTCTTCAAAGATCATAAGCCTAACGTAATTTTGATCGGCGCTACTAACAATGGTCGTGACTTGGCACCTCGTATGTCTGGTCGCATGCAAAACGGCGTAGTAGCAGACTGTACAATCTTGACTGTAGATACTGCAGAAGGCCTTGTAGAATGGACACGTCCTGCTTTGGGTGGCAATATCTTGGCGGAAATCATTTCTCCAAACCATCGTCCACAAATGGGCTCCGTACGTCCTAACGTATTCAAGAGACCAGAACGCCTTGCAGATAGCTGGGGTCGTATTCAAGTTGAACAATTCGACCTCAAACCTGAAGACATTCGCATGAAGCGTCTTGACTTCATTCCATTCGGCAAGGATGGTTACAATATCCAAGAAGCAGATATCATCGTAGCTGGTGGTCGCGGCATGGGTTCTAAAGAAAACTTTGACAAACTTTATGAACTTGCTGAAGCTATTGGTGGTGTAGTCGGCGCTACACGTCCACTCGTTGAAAAAGGCTGGATTGAATTGCCTTACCAAGTAGGCCAAACAGGTAAAACTGTAAGCCCTAAACTATACTTGGCATTCGGTATTTCCGGCGCTATCCAACACGTGAGCGGCATCTCCGGTGCTGATACAATCGTGGCTATTAACAACGATCCAAACGCAGAAATCTTCCAACACGCTAACTATGGCATCGTAGGGGACTGCATGGAAGTGTTAAATGATATGTTGGCGAATCTGAAATAAAACTATATAACTGATTACAAAGGATTACCGTCCCGAAAGACTCCATAGTAAACTAAGTCGCTTCCGGAACGGTAATCCTTTTCATATCTATAGGTTTTCCCTTCAGATGCGCCAATATGTCATTTCAAGAGGGGAGAAGTGCCCAAGGCGGCTTTGAATAGGTATCCCTATTTGTTTTCCATGTATACAATATTTCCGCCGGATTATAGGTGGTAGGGTAGCGTTTTTTGATTTTCTTAATGGTATAATGAAGTTGTAAGAATTAAACGGATTGAGGATAAGGAGGCTTTTATGGCTCGTAATATTTTTGTCACTGGTGCAACGTCTGGTATTGGTCTTTGTATTGCTGAGGCTTATGCAAAGCATGGCGATAATGTGTTGATTTCTGGTCGTCGTGCTGAGTTGCTCGACGAGGTACAGGCTCGTTTGTCTAAAGAATATGGCGTGCGTGTTGAGACGTTAGTTCTTGATGTGCGTAGTCGCGAGGATGTGGAAAGTAAGGTTCCTGCTGCTATCGAGGCTTTTGGTGGCGTCGATGTGCTCGTTAATAATGCTGGTCTTGCACAAGGGCTTGATCCTTTCCAAGATAGTGCTGTTGATGATGCGGTGACTATGATTGATACCAATGTGAAAGGCCTTTTATATGTAACAAAAGCAGTACTACCTTTTATGATTGATAAAAATGAAGGCCATATTGTAAATATGGGCTCTACTGCAGGCGTTTATGCATATCCAGGTGGCGCTGTATACTGTGCTACAAAGGCAGCGGTAAAGACATTAAGCGATGGTATTCGTATGGATACTATAGCTACAGATATTAAGGTTACGACCATTCAACCCGGCATCGTAGAAACTCCGTTTAGTGAAGTACGCTTCCACGGTGATGCGGAACGAGCTAAATCTGTCTACGCTGGCATTGAGGCTGTTCAACCAGAGGATGTGGCCGATGTTGTACTATATGTAACTAACCAACCTAAACGCTTGCAAATCTCCGATGTAACTATCATGGCGAACCAACAAGCAGCAGGATTTATGGTTCATAAGAAATAATAGGGTATTATACTAAGCTTGATAACATGATATAGATAGTATTTATTACTTGATATGTAGTATTTATTACTTGAAATTCTATATCATTTAGGATATACTTGTTAAGCACGTTTTGATAAATATAATTTTACAAAATGTATTTTCGGAGATTGTTGTTATGACAACTAAGATAAAGACATTACTAGTGGCTTCTTTAGCTTGTGCAGCTATTGGTTCCTATAGTATTACTAGTGCACACGAGCCATCTGTTGGGGATAGATCTGTGTCTATGACTGGTGGAATTTCAGTTGAACCTACAGAACCAAATGTTATTATGCCTAGCCCCGTACATGTGTTTACCACCGTTAAAGAAGCGGCGGAGTATATGAATATCACACCACAGATGCCAAAGTTATTGCCTGTAGGCTTTAATATTCAATCTGTCATAACCTTAGAGAAAGATATATT
>URZS01000044.1 GCA_900552445.1 uncultured Veillonella sp.
TTCGTTTGCCTCTTGTGCATAGCTAGCGACTTGCGAAGAGGACGAATTTGTTAAGTCCATCTGTGTCGGTTGTGCCCCAGATGTTGTATGTACATCCACCATTGGCTCTTGTGGTCGTTGCGGCGCTTTTACTTGGTGTTGCGTCGTACTGCCAGAGGCCTTTTTATAGTCTTTGTAAACTTGTGTGAGAGCATCAACAATTTCTACATGTACCGGATAGCCTAGTGTATAGGTGAAAGCATCTGCCGCTTCTGCTAAGTTTACTTCGTTGGTCATTACATTGAGGTGCAATGTATTTTTGAAGGCCATAACCGCCTTGCTTTGATCTACGTATACAAGCTGACCTTGGCCAATTACGGTAGAGGTCATATTGCGATTGCTGTCCTTCAAGTATTTAATGACATTGGACTGTACATTGCGATACTCTTGGGCCGACAAGATTTGATCACTAATAATAGCCTGCGTACTAATACCTTTTTTACTGCGACCTTTAGATGAATTGCTAGCAGATCGTTGTGGCCCGCCCCCAGTACTTGGTGGTGGCGCCATCCCAACACCGCCCATCGGCGGAGGAGCCATGCCCACTCCATTCATAGGAGGAGGTGTGCTACCAGGCGCTCCCAGCGGTGGAGGTGTCAAGCCTACATTTGTAGGCGGTGGTGTCATGCCTACATTAGTAGGCGGTGGCATCATTCCTACCCCACTTGGAGGTGGTACTGTACCAACAGTAGCATTTTGATCACTACTCATGGGAGCACTCTGTACAGTAGCTTTATGATCTACAGAAACAAAGCTATTAGCATAACCACCTGACGGGCCAAAGGAATTGTCACCGTAAGCAGGTGCAGATGCTGCAGCTGGACCTCGTTGTTCTAATTGAGCCATACGGTTCAATAAATCGTTCCGTTCGGACCGTTCTGCCGTTTCCAATGCATATACACGGTCTTCTAAGCTTTCATCAACAGAGCCTAATTTAGCACATAAAACGAGTAATCCCATTTCGATGATAGTTCGTGGATTATCCACTTGTTTTGCATCATTCATGATGGATTGTGCACTGCGCACATACTGATTAAGCTCATTAAAATCGATGCTTTCAGCTTGAGCTAGGAATTCAGCCTTAAAGGCATCGTATACCTTGAGCTCGTCCGCATCAGGTGCTACCTTGCCTACAAGCAAGGCCCGCACGTGCTGGATGAGGGCTTCCATAATCTGCGTCGCATCACGACCTTCTGCTAAGGCATCGTGGATATAGGACAACAACTTAGGTCCATCCCCGTTGCGCAACGCATCAAGGAAATGAATAATCCATTCCTTGCTAACAAGACCGATCAGTTCCTCTACGACTTGCGGCGTAATAGTACCTGTTGCCATACCGGCACATTGGTCTAAGATACTCAAGGCATCGCGCAAACCGCCGTCCGCATGAACAGCGATGAGCTGTGCTGCTGCAGGATCTAAGCCAAAACCTTCCTTTTCCGCTACATAGGATAAACGCTGTGCGATATCATCAGACGTAATGCGTCTGAAGGTATAGCGCTGACAACGAGACACGATAGTAACAGGCAATTTTTCAATTTCTGTAGTAGCGAAGATAAACATAACGTGAGCTGGTGGCTCTTCGATAGTTTTTAAAAGCGCATTCCACGCTTCGGTCGTAAGCATGTGGGCTTCGTCGATGATGAATACCTTTTTACGGCCTTCAACAGGCATGAATTTGACGCTTTCACGAAGGGCACGCACCTCATCGATACCACGATTAGATGCAGCGTCGATTTCAAGAACATCCATAGACTGACCGCTCAAAATCGATTTACAAGCGCTACATTCGTTACAAGGATGATCCGTTGGCCCATGCTCGCAGTTGATAGCGCGCGCAAAAATCTTGGCCATACTCGTCTTACCAGTCCCTCGCGGACCGGCAAACAAATACGCATGAGCTACCTTATCCTCGCGGATAGCACGCATCAACGTATCCGATACCTGATGCTGACCAACCACATCGGTAAACGTCTGCGGACGGTACTTACGATATAACGCAATATATGCCATTGGAACACCCCCTTTTTCCGAAAATTACAATACTTTATTATACCATATTCACGGAAATCTTACTCATTTTATAAAATTCTATCATTAATTTATACGACCCATTTCCCTCTATCAATTAGACATAAAAAAAGCGGCCCCTCAGGCCGCCTTGCAATATTCGATCACGACAGCCCCCGGGTTCCCCGTGGCACATGAAGGTTACCGCTTAGTGCTGCTACCTCTCAGTCCTGACACGATTCACAGGCCCCCATTGCACGGGCCCGAGAACTGCCATGATCCAATATTGCAATACAAATATTATACATGAAAATACCTCTATAGTCAAAGCTATAGAGGTATTTCACATATCTTATCTAAAGAATATTCAGTTAGATTAGAAATTATTTTGCATATTTTTCTTTAAATGCAGCTAATTGTGCTTCTTCTAAGGATAATCCTTGTGCTTTGAAGCGTTCAATAGCATCATGCATTTCTTCATATGCTACAGGTACAACTTTTGTAAATCTATTTACAAAGTTATTCCAGTTTTCTAGGATGTGACGGCCTTTAGCGGAGTTAGTATGCAATACGTGTTGTTCTACTAATTCTTTAATGCGTTTAAGATCAGCTTCAGTGTTAGCAGGACGTAATTCTACGAGGCCTGTATTTACATAACGTTCATCACAATCGAGGATGTACGCATAGCCACCGGACATACCTGCCGCGAAGTTACGGCCGATTTTACCGAGTACAAGAACTTCGCCACCTGTCATGTATTCACAACCATGATCGCCTACACCTTCAACAACAGCAGTAATACCACTATTACGAACGGCGAAACGTTCACCAGCTACACCGTTGATGTAGGATGTACCAGAAGTAGCGCCATAGAAGGCAACGTTACCGATAAGGATATTTTCGTCAGCTTCAAAGATAGAATCTTTAGGAGGATATACAGTGATAGTACCACCGGATAAGCCTTTACCGAGGTAATCATTCGCATCCCCTTCTAATTCCAAAGTCATACCTTTAGGAATGAAAGCACCGAAGGATTGGCCTGCAGAGCCTTCAAAGTTCAACTTGATTGTATTATCAGGCAAGCCGCTTTCACCATAACGACGAGTCACCTCAGAGCCAACCAAGGTACCTACAACACGGTTAATGTTTGTGATAGCCAATTTAGCACGAATAGGTTTTTGGTCCTCAATAGCAGGACGGCACATACGCAAGAGCTTGGACATATCCAATGTGCGTTCCAATTCGTGATCTTGGTCAACAGTGTGCATATGACCTACAGAGGAATCGATGTATGGACGGAACAAAACACGTTTAAGGTCAACACGAGACAATTTGAAGTTATCGTCTTGAGATTTTTGACGAACGAGGTCGATACGGCCAACGAGTTCAGCTACAGAGCGAATACCTAAGCGAGCCATGATTTCGCGCAATTCGCGAGCGATGAAGATCATCAAGTTTTCTACATACTCAGGTTTACCTGTGAAGCGAGCACGTAATTTTTCATCTTGTGTAGCTACGCCGTAAGGACATGTGTTGAGATTACATACACGAGCCATTTTACAGCCTACTGCAACGAGTGGCAATGTACCGAAGCCGAACAGCTCAGCACCTAGCATAGCTGCTACTGCTACGTCGAAACCGGTCATCAACTTGGAGTCTACTTCTAATTGAACGCGGTCACGCAATCTGTTGAGCATCAATGTTTGATGCGTTTCGGACAAACCTAATTCCCAAGGTACACCAGCGTGTTTTACAGACGTACGGCCTGCCGCACCTGTACCACCGTCGTAACCAGAGATTAAGATATTGTCTGCTTTTGCTTTCGCCACACCGGCAGCGATAGTACCAACGCCTGCTTCAGATGTTAATTTAACGGAAATACGTGCATCTTTGTTGATGCATTTCAAATCGTAAATCAACTCAGCCAAATCTTCGATGGAGTAAATATCGTGATGCGGTGGTGGAGATACGAGCTCAACCCCAGGAGTCGAGTGACGTGCTTTGGCAATTTCAGGGTACACCTTTTTACCTGGCAATTGACCACCTTCACCTGGTTTAGCACCTTGAGCACATTTAATTTGTAATTCTTTTGCGTGGATGAGGTAGTTCGCAGTTACACCAAAACGACCAGAGGCGATCTGTTTTACTTCCGAGTTTAGGCTATCGCCGTTTGGCAATGGTTTGAAGCGAGCTACATCTTCGCCACCTTCACCAGAGTTAGATGTAGAGCCAAGGCGGTTCATAGCGATAGCAATCGCTTCATGCGCCTCTTTACTGATGGCACCATAACTCATAGCACCCGCTTTAAAGCGTTTTACGATAGATTCTTCAGACTCAACCTCTTCAATTGGAATACCGCCACCTACTGGGTAGTTCAATTCCATCAAGGAGCGCAATGTAACGTGGTAATCATTGCGAATTGCTTTAGAATACTCTTTATATTTAGCATAGTCGCCATTGATAAGGGATTCTTGTAAAAGATCGATAGTCTTAGGGTTAAACAAATGCTCTTCCCCGTCTTTTACAGGACCATACCAACCGCCTGGTTCGAGTACAGTTTCGTCGGATTTGAAAGCACGTTCATAACGAGCTAATGCTTCGTGTGCTACACCACCAAGACCGATACCACCGATACGTGTTGGGGTATTTACGAAGAACTTGTTGATGAAGTTAGTATTCAAGCCCAAAGCTTCAAAGATTTGTGCGCCATGGTAGGAGCGAACTGTGGAAATACCCATTTTGGACATAACCTTCATGATGCCCCCTACAGCTGCTTTGATGTAGTTCTTTTCTGCTTCTTCAGCCGTAATATCCCCAAGGCGTTTACGAGCTTGTAAATCGCGTACTGTTTCAAGTGCTAAGTATGGGTTGATAGCTGTTACACCATAACCAATTAATGTACAGAAGTGATGAACTTCGCGTGGCTCACCAGATTCGAGAATAAGACCGATTTCTGTGCGCAACACTTTATTGATCAAGTGATTATGAACAGCCGCTACAGCCAACAATGCTGGAATTGGTGCATGATTTTCATCGACGCCACGGTCGGATAAAATCAATACATTTTGTTCTGTACGTGCTGCTTCTTCTGCTTTTTCACACAATTCATTTAACGCATCGCGCAAGCCTTCAGCACCCTTAGTTGGGTCGAAGAGGATTGGCAGTGTAACGGATTTCATGCGACGGCAATCAAGAGCCTTGATGGACGCCAACTCTTGGTTTGTAAGAATTGGTGTACGCATGGATAACGCATAAGTACCAGCTTTGTTTGGATCTGTTAAGTTACCAGAGTTACCAAGCATAACACGCGTAGATGTAACCATTTCCTCACGGATGGAGTCGATTGGAGGATTTGTTACTTGGGCGAACATTTGCTTGAAGTAGCTATATAACAATTGTGGTTTATCGGACAAGATAGCAAGTGGAGCATCGGCACCCATAGCGCCTACAGGATCTTTACCATCCTTTGCCATAGGTACAATCATACGTACAAGATCTTCTTGAGTATAACCAAAGGCTTGTTGATGTTTGAATAAGTCTTCTACTTTTGGAATGTCACTTTCATCAGCTTGCGTAATTTCAGACAAGTGAATAACGTGCTCTTTTACCCATTCATCATATGGCAAGTCAGTGGCAACGCGTTGTTTGATTTCTTCGTCAGAAATAATGCGTTGTTCCTCTGTATCGATGAGTAGCATTTTACCTGGTTCTAGACGACCTTTAGCGCGAATGTTTTCAGCATTTTCGTTTACTACACCCACCTCAGAGGCCATGATAACGCGGTCATCAGTCGTTACATAATAACGAGCAGGACGCAAACCATTACGGTCAAGTACGCCACCGATAACAGTACCATCAGTGAAGCCCATAGCAGCAGGGCCATCCCATGGTTCCATCATGAAGCTATTGAACTCGTAGAAGTCATGTTTTTCTTGGCTCATGAGATTGTTGCGTTCCCAAGGCTCAGGAATCATCATCATAATCGCATGAGGCAAGGAACGACCTGTCATGTGCAAGAATTCCAAAGTGTTGTCGAACATAGCGGAGTCAGAACCGCTGTCATCTACTACAGGGAATACCTTTTTAATATCTGGGAATAATGGAGATTCTGCTTTACCTTCACGAGCATTGATCCAGTTTACATTACCGCGGATAGTGTTGATTTCACCATTATGCACTAAGAAACGGTTAGGATGCGCCCGAGCCCAGCTTGGGAATGTATTCGTACTGAAACGGGAGTGAACCATAGCCAATGCAGATGTAAAGTCAAGGTCGCTCAAATCAAGGTAGAAGTCACGCAATTGACCAGGTGTTAACATACCTTTATATACGATTGTTTTAGAGGACAAAGATGCAATATAGAAGTCGCTAGATAATTCCTTGCTCAACGGAATAATGCGTTTTTCCGCCAATTTACGGATGATGTACAATTTACGTTCGAATTCTTTATTATTCGTTACATCTGGACCTTTACCGATGAGGATTTGAATCATCCAAGGACGAATGGCAGCCGCCTCTTGACCAACCTTTGTACCATCAACTGGTACTTCACGCCAGCCGAGAACAACTTGGCCTTCTTCGCGAACAACCTCTTCAAAAATGCGTTTTTGCTCGTTACGGAGGCTTTCATATTTATGGGCAAAGACCATACCTACGCCGTAATCACCTGCGGAAGGCAAGTTGATACCAAGCACTTCGCATTCGCGTTTAAAGAACTCATGTGGAATTTGTACCAAAATACCGGCACCATCCCCTGTATCCTTATCGGCACCTGCACCACCGCGGTGCTCAAGGCGCTCTAAAATACGCAAACCATCATCGATAATATCATGGGATTTTTTACCTTTAATATTAACGACAAAGCCCATGCCGCACGCATCCTTTTCAAATTGGCTGCTGTACATACCATTGGCTTCGAGTCTAGCTTGATCTAGACGTTGTTGCTCAATTGTGCTCTGATTCATATCCATAACGTGCACTCCTTCATATCACTTGATCATCCCAAGCGCTGCGGCATCGTTCCGTTCGGGCTTGGTGAAAGTATAACTAACAAACTATTTCATGATAAAATCATAAACTTTATAGTCTATAGAATTTTATGTCTATACACAGTATACTCCTGTCCACTGGGAATTGAAAATATAAAAAAAACATAGTCTATAACTTTAAGTCATAGACTATGCATTTTTATCACTATTGTTTTTTGTATACAAGAATACACAATCATCAATAGCTATATTTGTTTATCATCGATTGAGCTTTTTTTGTTTTACGTGGCACGCTCTATGTCCACATCTAACGATTGAGCTTTCTTTATTTTACGTGGCACGCTCTATGACCACATCATCATGTAGATTATAGTTGATGATACTTATAAAAGCAATTACTATTTTTCACGACCAAATT
>URZS01000045.1 GCA_900552445.1 uncultured Veillonella sp.
TTGAGAAAACTGTATAGTTGAGGCGTTGAAAGGCTGTATATTGTGTGTTACGATTGATGCATAGAGTAAATCTCAATGTGTATAAGTTGTACATATCTTATACGCTTGAGAATTAAAAGTTATCTCACGGTATTAGAATTAATATTCAATTATTTCCTGAGGAGGGATTATCTTGCGCGAGATCCAAGTATCTGAAATTACAAAAACTATCCGTCAATTATGTATGGATGCAGCTTACCACTTGCCAAAAGACATCTATGAAGGCTTGAAAAAAGGTCGTGAAACAGAAGAGTCTCCAGTAGGTCGTATCGTTCTTGATCAACTCATCGAAAACGCTGAAATCGCTGATGCTGAAGATCGCCCATACTGCCAAGATACTGGTATGACAATGGTATTCTTAAAAGTAGGTCAAGACGTTCATTTCGTTGGTGGCGACCTTACTGAAGCTATCAATGAAGGCGTTGCAGCTGGTTACATCGAAGGTTACCTTCGTAAATCTGTTGTAGGTGAACCATTGTTCAACCGTAAAAACACTCAAAACAATACTCCTGCTATTATCTACACTGACATCGTTCCTGGCGATAAAGTAGATATCCAAGTAGAGCTTAAAGGTTTCGGTTCCGAAAACAAATCTGGCGTAGCTATGCTTGTTCCTGCTGACGGCGTTGAAGGCGTTAAAAATGCAGTTCTTGAAATCGTTAAAAAAGCTGGCCCTAACCCATGCCCTCCAATCGTACTTGGCGTAGGTATCGGTGGCACTATGGACCAAGCAGCTGTTTTGTCCAAAAAAGCTTTGCTTCGCGATATTAGCACTCCTCATAAAGATGCTGACTATGCAAAATTAGAAGAAGAAATCATGGAAATGGTTAACAAAACTGGTATCGGTCCACAATTGGGCGGCACTACAACTTGTCTTGGTGTAAACATCGAGTGGGGTGCAACTCATATCGCTGGTCTTCCTGTTGCAGTTACTATCATGTGCCATGCTGCTCGTCATGCTCACGCAGAACTTTAATCGATAGGAGGTAAAATTACAATGGCTGAAACAATTCGCATTAACACTGAAGAATATAATGAAGAGTTTTCCCGTAAATTAAAAGTTGGTGATAGCGTTCTTATCACTGGCAAAATTTACTCCGCTCGTGACGCTGCTCATAAAGTTATGACTGAAGCTTTAGCACGTGGCGAAAAATTACCAATCGATTGGACTAACAAATTCGTTTACTATCTTGGCCCAACACCTGCAAAACCTGGTGATCCAATTGGTTCCGCTGGTCCTACAACTTCTGGTCGTATGGACGCTTACACACCAACAATGCTTGATCAAGGTATCAAAGGCATGATCGGTAAAGGTTCCCGTAAACCAGCAGTAGTTGAATCCATGAAGAAAAATGGTTGCACATACTTCGCAGCAGTTGGTGGCGCTGCAGCATTGATTGCAAAATCCATCAAAAAATACGAAGTACTTGCTTATGGTGAACTTGGTCCAGAAGCTTTGGCTGAATTGACAGTTGAAGACTTCCCTTGCATCGTAGTTGGCGATACTGAAGGTAACAACTTCTACGAAGAAGGCCAAAAACCTTACAGAAAAATCTAATATCACCGCTGAGTGATTAAAAGAGGCTTGCAAATGCAAGCCTCTTTTTGGTTGTCTTCATTCTTTAATAGTATGATAATAATATAAGGATATACTTTTACAATTTATAAGTTAGTATCATGAGATGTTCACCACAGATGTGTAGAGTAAAGTCTACCGATTCTGTCCATTTTATGATAATATACATATAGATTTTATACATTCAAAGTGAGTGAGGCGATAACATGACTTCTGTAGAAACTATTCGTCAGTCAGTTCGCACAGCGATGGCTGAACTACTCGATTTGGCAAAGGTTCGGGAAGGTCAATTATTCGTTGTGGGCTGCTCCACTAGCGAAGTTGTAGGTAAAAAAATCGGCACTGATTCCCATCTAGATGTGGCTCAGGTCGTATTTGATGAAATATATACAGCTATTAAGGCGAGAGGCCTTAATTTGGCAGTTCAATGCTGTGAACATATTAATCGTGCTCTCGTTATGGAGCGTAGTGCGTTGACTTGGGAGGAAGAGGTAAATGTAGTGCCTCAACGTCATGCAGGTGGTGCTATGGCTGTAACTGCGTATGAACGTTTTGATGATCCTGTAATGGTTGAATTTATTCAAGCTGATGTAGGTATCGATATTGGGGATACTTTCATAGGCATGCACATGAAACATGTTACAGTACCGGTACGTCTTAGTTTAAAAGAAATTGGGGAAGCCCATATAACTGCTTGTCGTGTTCGTCCAAAGAGCATCGGCGGGGAACGTGCTGCATATAATGAAGCGTTGATGTAGGGGGATAATATGTCAAACGTTATACCATATTTTGTATTAGCCATCGTGGCATTAGGTTTCTTTGCTATTTGCTACGCCGTTTTTAGTCGTGGTGATGGTGAAAGTCAGCCGAAACAAAAGGCACATAAAAGTGTGAATGCTGATAATCATATTGATGAGCAACATGATATTCCAACTGCAACGGAATCTAAGCATGGTGATGTAACGATAACCCATGCAGGTGGTACTAATGTATATACTGCATCGATTGCTGATTCCACTGAAGGTCAATCTGGCAAAGTTTTACATGATGGACCTGTAGAGATTTTACATGATGATCCTGCAGAGGTTTTACATAATGAACCTGCAGAGGCTTTAGTTGATTCTACAGATACATCTTTCAATCGAAGAGATGGTAAGCATACACATGTAGAAAATACATCTACTAGTTACTCCTTAGCCTTAGATGATTACAATGATGCTGTGACTCGTATTGAGTCTACTGCTAGTGAAAGCCATAACTCTCAATCTACAAGGATTGAGCCTGCACCTGATAAGACAACAGGTGCAACTTTGCATGATGAATCTGCTGTCGTTGAAAATGAGACCGTGGTAACTCCTTCTGTTTCAGATGAAACTATTGTGATGACTGCTGTTTCCGATATCAAGCATTCTAATGGCAATCAAGGTACTCCATTAATGGATAAGACCATTGTCTTAGACAAGGTAACTGATGAGCTTCGTAATCGAGTAAGTTCTGTAGAGGACACCATTGCTATGGGCGAATCTGTAGAGGTTTTAGCTGCTGATGAAGCTGAAAATATGGAAGTTACTCAAATGATTGGCGGTGCTGATGATGTACAAACTGCGGACGGTCCATCTGTATTAGATGAAACTCGCCTATTTGATGCATCTGAAATTGAGGAACAGTTAGCTGTAGCAAGTTTAGTTGATGAAGAGGTTCCTACTGGTCAATGGGCTAGAGCGGCGCATGAAGATAAATGCATTGAATTAGCTATTGCTCCATTTGTACATGCTTTTGGTGTGTTGCATGGGGATACACAATATTATGTAGAAGATATTACAAGAGATGCTTTAGCAGCACTTAATATTACAAAGCTAGCTGAAGTAAATGCGTTGCTAGATAATATTGTTATTCAAGAAGCTTTGATGAGCATGCAAAAGGCGTATGCTGCAACAAATACGGAGTGGATGAAGTCCGCTGCATTAGGGGCCTTCCTCGATGTTGTGCAATCTCCTAAATCAAGTACGCCTTATTTAGTAGCCTTTGATGCATTGCGCGTATTACCACATTTAACACTAGGTCACTTCCAAGTTATGGCGTTAACTTTATTATTGCAATACTCTAGAAACTCCAATAACTATGGATTGATTCATTTCCAACATTATGTAGAAAAATACATTGAGCCATTTATTTCTGATTTGCCTCAAAATGCTTCCTTCTATCGTCAGCTTGATTACTTGCGCTGTACGCAAGAGGAACGTGAGCCCATCACATTGGCACAAGTATTATCCAATTCTTATCCCTTTGTATTTAACTATCGTGGCTTCTCTAAGGAAGAGCTATTCCGTGCTACCGATGGTCGCGGTGTAGATCCACGCTATGTGGTGCGCAGCTTAAACTCCAATTTATATAAATTGGCTTTAGTTGATGAATCCTTGGCACCACGATTCTTTAGACAAACTCGTATTTCTGACTCCATGGTTCAACGAGATCTATTGGCACTGATGAAGAGCAAACCAACTGCTTTCAGAGGGCAAGAGGCGCGTGATATTATGGATGATATTTCTCCAGTTCTTTTGGACTTGGCAGATGTGTTTGATAAAACGCCGATGTCCAAAATTAGCTTGACCTTGCTAGGTCTTTACTTAGGCCGAGCTCATGTGAAAGCAACGATTGGCGAAGAGTTTGATTTATCTCATTGGTTCTAAGCGACATAACTTTACAATAGGTAATATAGGCAATAAAAAGGTCTCCCTAAAATTTAGGGAGACCTTTTGTGTTTAATTTGTAGAATAATTTAGATGGTACTAAAAGCTATTAAAACCAAATTCTTCAATTTCTTCAATGTTCTGTAATTTTACGGTGCGACCTGTAATGTCGATAATGCCTTCATCACGCAAGCGGCCTAGTTCACGGCTTAGCGCTGTACGAGATACGTTGAGTACTTCTGCCATTTGCTCGCGGTTGTGCGGCAATTGGATTGTTTTAGATTGTTGGCGTTTATAAATATCTGTTAAGTATGCGAAAATCTTCTCGCGCATCCCTTTTAATGTAAGATAATGTACTTTTCTCGTTAAGAGAATTGCTTTTTCCGATAAGTCTTCTAATAGATTAGATAAGATTTTAGTTTGGCATTGTTGGCAATCTGGTAAGGTATCGATAAATGTTTCAAGAGGTATGAACATGATTTTTGTAGCTTTTATTGCTTTGATCGTAGCAGGCCATAAAGGTTGCTTACTAAACAGCAAAGCCTAGCCAAATATATCGGATTCCTCTAGATTAGCCATGATAACACGTTGGCCCATTATATTTTCCCGAGTTAAAAGAGCGCTGCCTTCTAAGATAACGCCAATGCCATCCATGGGATCACCAGAGAGGGCAATGAAGTCATTTTTCTTGTAACTATGAACAATTACTTTAGCATTGTGTAAATAGCCTCGCAATTCGTTTTCTCCCAGTTTATTGAATAAAGGACAGTTCACGAGGGTAGGCATATATTGATTGATAATATCTTCTGAAAGTATTTGCTTCATAAGCACCTCCGGAGTGAAAAAGTTTATAGTAATTTAAAATGATTATTGTATAATAAAAGTATAGGACCAAATGGCCTACCTGTTCCACAAGGGGAGTCAGGAAAAATTTGAAAAAGTTTTTATTTGTTGCTCAAGCTACAGAAATTGTATCACCTTTACGTTATACTTTCAAATGTAATCAATCAGACACCTGATAATTCATCAGTGTAATGTATAGGTTTTATATTATCTAGCTTGAATGCGAGGAAGTCTCGCAAAGGAGGATTTTAAATGAGCATGTTCTGTTATCAATGCGAACAATCTGCAGCACCAGGCGGCTGTACTGTACAAGGTGTATGTGGTAAAACTGCACCAGTTGCAAACTTACAAGACGAATTAACTGCTGCTTTGATTGGCTTGGCTCGCGCTTTAGACGTAAAAGGCCACACTAAAGAAGGTATCGATTATTTAATGCGTGGTTTGTTCATGTGTGTAACAAACGTTAACTTCTCTGAAGACCGCGTTCAAGCGTTCATCGACGAAGTAAACGCTTACCATGCACAAGTGGACAGCACTCAACAAAACTTCGATTGGGAACAATTGTGGAAAGGTGAAGAAGATATCGTATCCCTTCGTTCCACATTATTGTTAGGTATGCGTGGTATGGCTGCATACGCATGGCATGCTGCTCGCCTTGGTTTCCACGATGCTGACGTTGACGCTTGGTTCGTTAAAGGTTTAGTAGAAATGGCGAAAGATCACAGCGCTGAAGAATGGCTTGGTCTTTTGATGGAATTCGGCGAAGTTAACTTGAAATGTATGGCTGTTCTCGACAAAGCTAATACAGAATCTTACGGTACACCAGTACCAACTACAGTACCTTTGACTGTAGAACCAGGTCCTTTCATCGTTGTAACTGGTCATGACCTTCACGACTTGAAACAATTGTTGATTCAAACTGATGGTAAAGGTGTAAACATCTATACTCATGGTGAAATGTTGCCTTGCCACGCTTACCCTGAATTGAAAAAACATCCTCAATTAAAAGGTAACTTCGGTACTGCATGGCAAAACCAACAAAAAGAATTCGTTGACGTTCCTGGCGCATTCTTGTTCACTACAAACTGCATTATGCCACCAAAAGAAAACTACAGAGAAAATATCTTCACTACAGATATGGTAGGTTTCGACGGCTGTGCACACATCGAAGAAAATGCAGACGGTACTAAAGACTTCTCCGCAGTTATCAACCGTGCAATCGAATTGGGCGGCTATAAAGAAGCTCAAGAATTCACTGGTATCAACGGTGGTCACGAAGTAACTACTGGTTTCGGTCATGGCACAGTATTGAGCATTGCTGATAAAGTAATCGACGCTGTAAAAGCTGGCGCAATCAAACACTTCTTCTTAGTAGGTGGTTGTGACGGTGCTAAAGTAGGCCGTAACTACTACACTGACTTTGTAAAACAAACTCCAGAAGATACAGTAGTATTGACATTGGCTTGTGGTAAATTCCGTTTCAACGACCTTAACATCGGCGAAATCGGTGGTATCCCTCGTATCCTTGATATGGGTCAATGTAACGATGCTTACTCCGCTATTCAAGTAGCAGTAGCTTTGGCTGGTGCATTTGAATGTGACGTAAACGACTTGCCATTAACATTGGTATTGTCCTGGTACGAACAAAAAGCGGTATGTATCTTGTTAACATTGTTGGCATTGGGTATCCGCAACATCTACATCGGCCCATCCTTGCCTAAATTCTTCTCCAACAATGTATTGAACATTTTGGTAGAGAAATTCCAATTACATCCAATTACAACTCCTGAAGCTGACTTAAAAGCTATCTTGGGTTAATAGGATCTGTTAACTTGTTAACCACAGTCCTACTTCCCCTCTCTTTTATGATTTAGGACTGTTGTTATAAATAACGCACCTTAGGTTTCTAAGGTGCGTTTTTTACTATTTTGTGAAAGCTATCTGTTAGTGGCTGTATATTGATGGGGCCCTGTTTCGTATCTACAACTTAGTTAAAAAGGAAGGACTATACTTCTTTGCTCCTCGTGACCTGATGTCGCTGCATAAGTATAGTCCTTCCTTTTTATAACTGTAGATATGGAGGTGTCCCATCAATATACTACTTCTTTGATAGATTTTCCCAAAATAGTATGTGCTGGGAGATAGACGCGTTTCGGTTCTCAATAGGTGGTGCCCATTTGTAAAACATTTGTGGAATATAAGTCCCATCAATATACTATTTCCTATGATAGCTTTTACAAAAATAGTGTGTTGAGGGGTAGATTGCCGTATAAGTACAGTTCTTTTTTTTTATAGTAGTA
>URZS01000046.1 GCA_900552445.1 uncultured Veillonella sp.
GCGGTGCGTTTTTATTTATACTTAAATTAAATTACAATGTTAGTAACAATAGTAGCATCCATTGCTTGCTTCATCGTAGGTGGCATATTGTCATACGTATTATTCCGATACGGACTAAAGGCCAAATACGATAACGTCTTGAAAGAGGCGGAAACCGAAGCGGAAGTGATAAAGAAAAACAAATTGCTGGAAGTTAAGGAGAAATTCCTCAACAAAAAAGCAGATCTGGAAAAAGAAGTAGCGCAACGTAATCAAAAGATTCAGCAGGCTGAAAATAAATTGAAACAGCGCGAAATGGTATTGAGCCAGCGTCAGGAAGAGATTCAGCGCAAGAAAGCAGAAGCTGACGCCGTAAGAGAAAATCTGGAAGCCCAACTGGGAATTGTTGATAAGAAGAAAGAAGAACTGGACAAACTGCAACATCAGGAGATAGAAAAGCTGGAAGCACTTTCCGGTTTGTCTGCCGAAGAAGCAAAAGAACGCTTGGTAGAATCTTTGAAAGAAGAGGCCAAGACGCAGGCACAGTCCTTCATCAACGACATCATGGATGATGCCAAGCTGACTGCCAGCAAAGAAGCAAAACGTATCGTAATACAATCCATACAGCGTGTAGCTACGGAAACTGCCATCGAAAATTCAGTGACCGTATTCCACATTGAATCAGACGAAATCAAGGGACGCATTATCGGTCGCGAAGGCCGCAATATTCGTGCACTTGAAACATTAACAGGTATTGACTTGATTATCGATGATACACCAGAAGCAGTTATTCTTTCCGGTTTCGATCCAATTCGTCGTGAAGTGGCTCGTATTGCATTGGAAAAATTGATTGTAGACGGTCGTATCCATCCAGCTCGTATTGAAGAAATGGTTGGTAAGGCTCGTAAAGAGGTGGACCAAACTATTAAAGAGGCTGGTGAACAAGCGACATTTGAAGCTGATGTTCACGGCTTACATCCTGAAATCGTTAAGATCTTAGGTCGTTTGAAATATCGTACTAGTTACGGTCAAAACGTATTGAAACATTCCATCGAAGTATCTCATTTAGCAGGTTTAATGGCAGCTGAACTTGGCTGTGATGTAACATTGGCTAAACGAGGTGGCTTAATTCATGATATCGGTAAAGCATTGGACCGCGAAATTGAGGGCTCTCATGTTCAAATCGGTGTTGATGTAGCTCGTAAATATCGTGAAAGCGCAGCAGTAATCAACTGTATTGGTGCTCATCATGGTGATGAAGAGTTCCAAAGTGTTGAGGCTGTATTAGTAGCTGCTGCTGATGCTATCTCCGCAGCTCGTCCAGGAGCGCGTCGAGAAACATTAGAAAACTACTTGAAACGTTTATCTAAATTGGAAGAAATCGCTGAATCCTTCGAAGGCGTTGAAAAATGCTTTGCTATTCAAGCCGGTCGTGAGATTCGCGTTGTAGTAAAACCGGATAAGATTGATGAAGCTGAGTCTACATTACTCGTTCGGAATATCGTAAAACGCATCGAGTCTGAACTCGAATATCCAGGCCAAATCAAGGTCGTAATTATTCGTGAAACTCGCGTTGTGGATTACGCAAAATAATATGCTATAAGCGATAAGTATAGGCTGCAATGTTATCATTGCAGCCTATTGTTATCAAAATATTGGTAATGGTATCGTTTAATACGGCGTATAGGAATCCTTATGTATGTTAGCTCCATAGATAAGGATTCCTATGATTCGTATATGGGTTTTATACTATTTTAATAATTTAACTGATTAAAATCTTTTACAAATAGAGGATTTTTTATTTGTATATCGAATTAATATATATATGGGGAAGGAGGCGTTGGCTATGAGCCGATATTTTGAAAATGAATTGATTGAACAAATCAAAGATGCTAATGATATCGTATCAGTTATATCCGAGCATGTAGCCTTAAAGAAACGCGGCAAGAACTATTGGGGTTGTTGTCCTTTCCATAATGAAAAAACGCCATCTTTTAGCGTTGCCCCTGAAAAGGGTTTTTATTATTGCTTTGGTTGCCATGCATCGGGGAATGTTATTAAATTCCTTATGGAGTTAGAACATCTAACCTTTGTAGAGGTACTAGAGCGGCTAGCTAACCGAGCTAATATTCCATTGCCAGAGGCGAAGCTTTCACCTGAGCAGCGAGCTCGAGATGAAAGGCGTAAAAAACTATATGAAGCTTGTGATTTAGCAGCCACATTTTTCCATAACTGTCTCACGCAAACCTCTATGGGAAAGGTGGGGCTCGATTATTTGAAGAAGCGGGGACTTACGAAGGAAACCATAGAACAGTTCAAGCTTGGATTTGCCCCTGATGGTTGGGACAAGTTATATCGTGCCTTCCATGAGCGCGGTATTGATGATTCAATTTTATTAGAGTTGAATCTGGTGCGTAAAAACCAAAAGGGACAATTCTATGATTTCTTTAGAAATCGTATTATGTTTCCTATAATGGATGGTAAAGGGCGAGTAGTTGCCTTCGGTGGTCGTGTCATGGATGACAGCACACCTAAATATTTAAACTCCCCAGAGTCATCTATCTTCGAAAAGGGTAAAATACTATTTGCTTTTGATAAGGCGTACAAATCGATTCGTCAGGAGAGACAAGCCATTCTCGTAGAAGGATATATGGATGTTATATCAGCCCATAACCATGGCGTTACGAATGTGGTAGCCTCTTTAGGGACTGCTTATACAAGAGATCATGGTCATATCTTGATGAGACAGGCTGATGAAATTGTACTAGCCTATGATATGGATGGTGCTGGACGCCAAGCGGCTGCTAGGGCTATTGAATTATTACAAAATACAGACTTTAAGGTGCGTGTTCTCGCCATGCCAGATGGAAAAGATCCTGATGATTATATACGTAATCATGGTGGTCAGGCATTTAAAGACTTAGTTGCAAAGGCTGTGAAGCCTCTTGACTATCTATTGAGTGAGTCTTTAATTAAGCACGATACAAACGATACTGAAGGAAAACAAGCCGTTATGGCTGATGTGTTCCCCTATATTGCAAATATAGATAGTCAAACACAGCGAGATGACGCATTAAAAACATTGGCACTGCCACTATGGCTTGATAATAGTAGCATATTTAGATACTTCCGAGATTATGTGAAAAAAGGACAAATTGAATTAGTAGATACTGCATCAGCACCTTTGCCAACACAGGATTTACCTAAGGGGGATGCGGAAAAATTATTGTCCTTAGCTTTCACTGATGGGGAAATATTATCTCATATGATGAGCTATTTGCCGATAGAAGACTTTCAAAAAAGTGAATATCGATGTATAATAGAAAAGATTTTCTCCTTATACAAGACTGAAGGTCATCTGGATGAAACAGCAATTCAGTCTGTGTTAACCCCATCAGAGTATGATATTTACTCTAGATTGGTTGTGATGAGTGACGATGAATATAAGGTACAAGTGCCTGGATTAATCCGCAAGATAAGGCTCCATTCATTGCGTGAACAGTATAAAGCGCATTCAATTATGGCGGATCAACTAAAACGGGCAGGAGATTCGACGTTTATTAGCGAATTACATAAATGTCAGGAAATACAGAATTTAATTAGAGAATGGTCTAAGTAAACAATACTATAAAGGAGAGCGCTGTGGCTAAGAAAGTACAAAAAAGTCAAATAGAGGAGATTGTGGAACAACTTCTTGAAAAAGGCCGTAAGACCGGTGTGTTGACACAATCCGAGATTTCAGATGCTCTTCATGAGCAGGCGGAAATCACTGCAGAACAATTAGATGACATTTATACTACTTTAGGTAAATTAAATATTGAGGTTATAGCTGACATCGATGCAGAAGATGTAGACGAAAATCCAATTGTGCCAGAAGAAGACGCTGAAGAGGTTGTTAGTGAGAAGAGTATCTCCATCGACTTAAGCGTAGACTCTGGTGTTAATATCGATGACCCAGTGCGTATGTACCTCAAAGAGATTGGTCGTGTTCCTTTGCTTTCTGCGGACGAAGAAATCGTTTTAGCAAAGCAAATTGAAGCTGGCGCAGCAGAAGATGCTACATATAAAGATATCCAACTTGCCAAAAAGGCTAAGAAAAAATTGGTAGATGCTAACTTGCGCTTAGTTGTAAGTATCGCAAAACGCTATGTAGGTCGTGGTATGTTATTCTTGGATTTGATTCAAGAAGGTAACCTTGGTCTGATTAAAGCGGTTGATAAATTCGACTATACAAAAGGTTACAAATTCTCCACATATGCTACATGGTGGATTCGTCAAGCGATTACGCGTGCTATTGCGGACCAAGCTCGTACGATTCGTATTCCTGTACATATGGTAGAAACGATTAATAAATTGATCCGTATTTCTCGTCAGTTATTGCAAGATAAAGGTCGCGAACCATTGCCAGAGGAAATTGCGGAAGGCATGGGGATTACTGTAGAACGTGTGCGTGAAATTCAAAAAATCGCACAAGAGCCAGTATCCTTGGAAACTCCAATTGGTGAAGAAGAAGATTCCCATTTAGGGGACTTCATCGAAGACCAAGACGCAATTGCTCCAGATGATGCAGCTAGTTACATCTTGTTGCAAGAGCAAATTGAAGATGTATTTACATGCTTAACAGATCGCGAGCAACAAGTATTGATCTTGCGCTTTGGTTTGAAGGATGGTAAACCTCGTACATTAGAAGAAGTGGGTCAACACTTCAATGTTACTCGTGAACGTATCCGCCAAATCGAAGGTAAGGCGCTTACTAAATTGCGTAACCGCGGTAAACGCGATAAAATCAAAGACTTCTTATAAAATAAAGAATCTCGTAAGGGTTGTAATGCAGTGCTCTTTAGCACTGTGTTACAGCCCTTTTGTGTTAAAATAAAGATATGATTCATCGTTTTATGCTCATGAAACAGTCATAGAAATGCGATGTACCTTGACTTAGTACTAGCCTATTCGGTATAATTAATAAGCTAGAAACTAACTGTGGGCCTATAGCTCAGGGGTAGAGCAACCGGCTCATAACCGGTCGGTCCCTGGTTCGAACCCAGGTGGGCCCACCAATTATGTTGATATCTACCGTCCTTGAGAATTCAAGGGCGGTTATTTTTATATACTAATAGTAGAGGATATTATGGAACCTAGACCTATGATGGACCGCTTGGAAGCGGTGTTTTCAATCGTGCCAAAAGCTCATGCTATTGCAGATATCGGTACTGATCATGGATACTTAGCGGTAGAACTCATTAATCGTGGTCGTGCTGAATTTGTCATCGCTGGAGATGTGCATAAAGGACCGTTAGAGTCAGCAAAAGAATATGTTAAGTCCCGTGGGCTTGAGTCTAAGGTAGATTGTCGTTTAGGGGATGGTCTAAAGGTAACGCAGAAGGGCGAGCTAAATGGTGCCATCTGCTGTGGTATGGGCGGTTTTTTGATGCGCGATATTGTAGACGCTGGGCCAGAACCATTAGAGTTCTACGTGTTACAACCACAAAATGGGCAAAAAGAATTGCGTCAGTATATGGTGCAAAAGGGCTATGTTATCGTCCTTGAAATTATCGCTGAAGATGGAGGCAAATTATATACTGCATTTTTAGCGATTCGCGAAGATTGTGTAGAAAAGTACACCGGTACACCAATTCAAGAAAATGTGTATGCCCAATTGCCTGAAGAATCCTTACTGTGGTCTGTGGGGGCCCTTCTTGAACAGGAACGTCCACCTCTTTGGAAGAAATACATCGAGTATTTGATTTACCAACGCCAATGTGCACTAGATGGTATGACTGATAAATTGAGTCATACTGATAAATATAAGGACTTAGATGCTGAAGTAGGGTTTCTTCGTAGTCTTTTAGAAAATAGATAGAAGGAAGTGAGTTATATGACAACAGTTCAACACGTTATTTCGTTGATGGAACAATTAGCGCCCCATTCCTATGCTGAATCATGGGATAATGTAGGCCTTATGATAGGCGATCGCAATGCAGTAGTTACAGGTGTATTAACGACCTTAGATGTTACAGAGGAAGCTATAGCCTATGCTATTGAGCATAACTACAATTTGATTGTTAGCCATCACCCATTAATCTTTAAAGGTTTAAAACAGCTATCTTGCGATACGGTGCAAGGTCGTATGATTAATCAATTGATACAGCATAAGATTGCCGTTTATAGTGCTCATACAAATCTCGATATCGCACCAGGTGGTCTTAATGATATGTTGGCAAATCAATTAGGTCTTATAGACATAAAAGGGTTTGTTAAAACTGGTGAAGACGTACTATATAAGGTGACTACCTTTGTACCTGAAAGCTCTGCTGATGCAGTTCGTCATGCTATGGGGGCCGCAGGGGCCGGAAAAATTGGCAACTATGAGCATTGCAGTTTTAGTCTTCACGGGGAAGGTCGCTTCATTGGCAATGAAGAGTCTCATCCTGTCATCGGTGAAGCGGGTACTTTAACGGTGGCACCTGAGGTACAAGTAAATGCTATCGTAGATGGTACTCATTTAAGCCAAGTTGTGGAGGCTATGAAATTAGCACATCCTTATGAAGAAGTGGCTTATGAAGTAGTGTCCTTGGTAGAGCCTACGGCTTCTACTCAGTATTTAGGTAGAGTTGGTCGCTTGCCAAATGCATTAAATTTAGATACCTTCCGTGAATGGGTACAAGAAGCTTTACCATTGGCAAATATTCGCTTTGCAGGTATTGCACCTAAGGAGATTCAATCCATTGCATTATGCTCCGGAGCTGGTGCTGAATTTATTAAAGATGCGGCTCGTTTGCATGTGGATGCATATATTACAGGTGATGTGAAGTATCATGAGGCTCAAATGGCTAAGGAATTAGGACTCCTTGTAGTTGATGCGGGGCATTTTGGTACGGAATCTATTGTGGCTGATGGTTTGCGAGATTATTTGATCGGTACAGGTCTTTCTATTCCTGTTCAAGCTTTCACAGAACAAAATGATTTCTTCTTTTTATAATATTGCATTTTCTTGCAACAAATAGCTTAGCTATGATAAACTGAATTGAAGCAAGTATGAAAGACGGTTGCGAGTCCATAGGACTCGAGGAAAGTCCGAGCTCCATAGGGCAGGATGCCAGATAACGTCTGGCGAGGGTGACCTTAGGGAAAGTGCCATAGAAAAGGAAACCGCCACGTCAGTGGTAAGGGTGGAAAGGTGAGGTAAGAGCTCACCAGCAGTCTGGTAACAGGCTGGCTCGGTAAACCCCATCCGGAGCAAGACCGAATAGGGAAGGGTTAAGGGTGGTCCCGCCTACCTTCCGGGTTGTGTCGCTCGAGCGTGCAGGCGACTGTACGCCTAGAAAGATAATCGTCACCGCGCAAGCGGAACAGAACTCGGCTTATTGATTGCTTGCTTCCATATGTAGGATATAATTTATAGTAGTATATAAG
>URZS01000047.1 GCA_900552445.1 uncultured Veillonella sp.
TTTCCCTACACGACGCTCTTCCGATCTCTTTCACTAATGGCTCAATGGTGACAGCAGCCAATACAGCAGCACCTGTTACGGCATTATCAAAAACGATAGCCATACGATGACTAGCAGCACCTAAAATAAAGCCTGTTAAGAATGCAATATCTAAGCCACCTGCAATATGTAGCAAATGTAATACCGCATCACGTCGCTCGCTTTCACTTAAAGCAGACCAATCATCAACGGCGATATTAAAGCGATCAACAAAGGAATGAATATGAGCAGCCCGTTGCTCTACCGTAGGTCCACATTCGGTATGAACGAGAATATCATCATAGGTACAGCCCGTAATTGTAGCCGTCGTTACGAGAGAGTCAAGGAACGGCCTCTCCCCTATATTGCCGATAGCTACCACTTGTAATCCATCAGCATGTAGTTTATCAGCATAGGTAAAGCCAAGCTCTAGGGCTTGCTCTAGTTCATCTTGAGAAATAACAGGTTCTACACCAAAGAAATGAGAGCCTTTACGAATGACTTGTTGATCAATATATTCTAGATCACTAGTATCTTGCTCAAGACCTACATTTACAACGTGTACGTCTGCATTTAATTTAAATGCCGCTCCTTGCGTAGCCGTTCTGCCTTCATTGAAACGTTTGATAGCAGCGTAGCTTTCACTACCATGCTGACTATTTTGAGGACCATCTACCAAGTGATCCGCTGCTACAACGAGCACACCTTGGCGCAAATGATTTGGCTTAGGATTTGCCAAAATACCTGCAAAGCGCTCTGCTATAAGCTCTAAGGTTGCTAGGCTATAAATAGGTTTTGTTAAATTATCAATACGTAACCGACATTCCTCCATGGAGGGTGCGTGCAATGGTTCTATGTTGAAAGTTCTCATGCCTTACCTCCTGTTATGGCCAAATACATATGAACTGCAAGGTCTAGCATGCCCATCTGAACAGAACTACCAGATGCCTCGCCTAAACAAAGGCCTAGATCTACATAGGCTTCAAGACCTAAATTTGCTAGCGAAGATTTAGCAGCCTTTTCAGCCGACAAATGAGATGCCATCACATAATCCATGACCTCTGGCACTAAGGTTTTAGCCACCAATGCACAAGCCGATGTATTGAAGCCATCGATGATAACTAATCCATTATTAGCGGCAGCCCCTAAGATAACGCCAACGATACAAGCAAATTCAAAGCCCCCTACAGAGGATAAAATACCAATGGCATCGTCTTTTGGAATATCCTTATATTTTTCTAGCACATCACGAACAATGCGTTGCTTTAATTTGAGGCGCTCATCGGAAATATTGGTACCCCTACCCGTCGCCTCTTCTGCGGTAAGCCCCGCAAACTTAGCGGTCATAAGAGCACTAGCGGTTGTATTGGAAATACCCATTTCACCGACTAAGAACACATTAAAGCCTTCTACGATTTTTTCTTTTACAAGACGGATACCTGTTTCAATGCCTTCAATAGCTTGTTCCCGTGTCATAGCGGGTTCTACTACAAAGTTTTTTGTTCCCATCCCCAGTTTATGGCTACGTAAACCTGGAACCCAACTCATATCCGCATCAATGCCCATATCGATAACTTCCATTTGAGCACCACAGTAATTAGCTAAGGAATTGGCACCAGCCCCTTTGGGGATTAGGTAGTTCTGCGTCATGCCAACGGTCGTTTCCTTTGGATACGCACTGACGCCCATATCCGCCACACCATGATCCGCACTAGCGATAATCATACACGGCTTTGGTATTGTCAAAGTCTCTTGATTCGTAGCAGAGCCATATTGGGCCACCACATTTACAAGACGACCATACTGCTCTACAGATGATGCTGCATTCCAGCTATCAATTATACGTTGTTCAATCTCTTTGTTGCGACCTACAATAGCGCCACAAGTTTCTTGTAACAAACTCATACTGTCTCCCTTAACTAATTAATAGATTAGTTTACTTTTAAAATATTAGTATATTTCTAGAGTATTACTAGATTTTTAGAATGTTAGAATATTAGTATATTGGTTCTGTTAGCTATCCTTAATTTGGCCCGTTAAATACGGCAACTTACTGCGAACCTCTCGACTGCGTTCCAAATAGGATTCTAATGCTTGACCTTCATCCTCTTGTGAAAGTACCTCTTTTACACGTTGTATTTCACCTTCGATTCGAGTAAGGCCTTCAATGACATTGTGCCGATTACCGTAGATGATTTCGCGCCACATAGACGGCAAACCGCCGGCTACACGAGTGCAATCTCGGAAACCACCTGCAGATAATCTCATACGTAATTCGCCCAATTCGTCGCCACCAGAAACTTGGGTCAAAATGGCAGCTAGCAAATGAGGCATATGACTAACCATGGCTAGATACGCATCATGAGCGTAAATATCGACGAACTCAATACGAGAACCGACAGCACGGCCCATCGCAGCCAACTCTTGGGCTACCTCTTCACTATATACTTCAGAGGCCTTATCCTCTAGGACGATCCATCCCATACCTTTAAATAGATTTTTATGAGATACTTCGTAACCACCTTTTTCTGAGCCCGCCATAGGATGAACAGATACAAAAATCGTTCCCTTAGGAATTGACTCATAGACAGCACGAATAAAGTTTTCCTTCGCACTCGATACATCTGTTACGACTTGTTTTGGTCTAAATAGATGTGCCGTTTCAGTAAAGAGTCGTGCATTTGTATCTGGTGGTAAGGAGAACACAACGATATCTGCGTTTTCAATCAATGGTTCTACCTCGGTCCAAGCAGCTTTCACCACACCATCTTGGATGGCCGCATCACAAACCTCTTGACGACGTGCATAGCCTACCACCTCATAATCGGTGTAAGCCTTCAAAGCCTTTGCCAAGGAACCGCCTAATAGACCTAAGCCAATAATACCTACAGTCTTACTCATATAAACCTACTTTCACAATATCTAGTAATTTTACACTCTCCAATGTAATGCTAAATATATCTACAAACTACAAAAGAATTAATTAGAATAAGAGACATTCAAACTTAAGCTTCAATAAGTCTCTTGTTTTTCCATTTACCGCTATACCAGCGATACACAAATAATAAACCGCGTAAAATTTCATCGGCAGCCATAGCAACCCAAATGCCTACGAGCCCCCAGCCCCAATATATGCCAAAGAGGTACGATAGTGGCACTGCACATAACCACATGCCAAAGATGCCTACGAGCATTGGAGTTCGAATATCCCCTGCGGCTTGTAAACAAGATACCATAACGATATTTACGGCACGACCTAATTCAAGGAAGATTTCTACCAATAAGACATTATGGGCTAATGATAAAATTTCAGGATCTGTAGTAAAGACGGAAAGAACAACATCGCTAACAAGATAGAAGAATGTAGCAAGACCTACGTTAATAGCAATGGCTAAAAACGTAGAATGCCATACGCGATTACTTACCTCCTCTTGGCGTTTTGCGCCCATCAAGAATCCAACGATTACTTGTGAAGCATTAGCGAGTGCTATTGTATATACATAGCAAAGCATAGCAATAGCAGATACATACACTTTAGTATTGATTACTGCAAGCCCCAAAATATTGACCATTTTCATAATCGTCGTTTGAGACAATTGATAACTCAACGTTTCGCCACCAGAAGGAATACTAATATGCAATAAAGACTTAATCGTATGCCACGGAAATGGTTTTAAGAATCTAAAGCTCACCTCTAAGGTTAATAATTTCTTAAACGTATATCCAATAATCACGAGCCCTACCACTTTAGATAGCCATGTTGAAATAGAAACACCTAATACACCAAGACTTGGTATTGGCCCATGTCCAAAGATTAATACATAATTCGTTATAATATGAATTACATTCATAACGAGTGCTATGTACATGGTAATACGCGTTAGTGAATGACCTCTAAAGACGGCCACTAATGCATAGTACATAGCTTGTATCGGTAGTCCCGCCGCTACGATGGTCGTATACATCGAAGTATCACTCATCGTTTCAGGTGGTATTCCTAGCCATGTAAAAATCCATTCGTGGCAAGTGATAAAGAATACGGCTGCTATGGATGAAAATAAAAAGTTCAGCACCAAGCTGACCGTACATACCTCAGATAGCTTCGACTGATTTCGAGCGCCTAAATATTGAGCAATCAAAATCGTCGTAGCTGTGCTCATTACAATAATGAGCATAATAAAGATATTTAAAATTTGATTGGCATTAGCTACCGCTGCTACCGCTTGAGGCGAGTAATGACTCATCATCAATTGGTCTATATTACCTACTAACAGCTGTAGGAACACTTCGATAAATATAGGCCAACTCAAAGTCCAGATAGATAGACTGATACCCTTTTCGTATGCTTTCATAAAAACCTCTGCAATGAATACGATACAATTGCAATGAATATCATACAATGTCCTTATTATATCACGTTATGAAAGAAAAACGTGCCACCCGAAGGTGACACGTTTATTATGTAGATAAGCAAGTATCTATAGTGTTCTGCTAATGCTTATTTGAAGCCATTACAAAGGCTGTCGAATAATGCTTGGTCAGGTTTTACAACGTCTTCAGTCAATGGACGTGGGTGTGCGCCGCCATTAGCTGCTGCCAAGGATTTTTCGAAGGAAGGTTTAGATTTATTTTGGTAAATAAGACCAGTAACCAAACCATCTGTATCGCCTAAAGTTTTAAGTGCTGCTGCACGATCTGTTGGATCATAACCTTCAGGCAATGCTACTAAGTGTTCTTTGAACCAGTCATAGCTGTTGCGTTTGTTGTATGTAACACATGGGCTAAATACGTTGATGAAGGAGAAGCCATCATGGTCCATAGCTTGTTGAATCAAATCAACAAGTTCTTCACGGTTGATCATGTAGCTTTGAGCTACGAATGTAGCACCTGCTGCAATCGCAGTTTCACAGATGGACAATGGAGACTCGAACGCACCATGAGGAGTTGTTTTTGTAACAAAACCGATGTCGGAACGAGGGGATGCTTGACCTTTAGTCAAACCATATACATGGTTATCCATTACAACGTATGTCATATTTACATTACGTTTGAAAGCATGGATAGTGTGACCCATACCGATAGCGAACGCATCACCGTCACCGGAGAATGCGATAACTTCTAAGTCTTGGTTAGCAAGTTTTACGCCTTGAGCGTAAGGAAGTGCACGACCATGAGTTGTATGAGCACCGTAAGCGTAGAAATAACCACCGATACGGCTGGAGCAACCGATACCGGAAATTACTGCTAATTTTTCTGGTGGAATATTTTTCGCTACTACAGCGTCAGTAATCGCTGCTTGAACCCCATAATGGCCACAGCCTGGGCACCAGTTAGGACGAATATCGTTTCTGTAATCTTTAGCTGTTGCCATATTATAGGACCTCCTTAATCGCATTTTTCACATAACTTTTTGTGAATGGATTACCATCGTATTTTAAGCAGCTAGAAATTTTATTTTTCCGATGCATGTTAATTTTAAACAAGTTAGTCAATTGACCAGTTTTATTGTGCTCTACGATAACCACTTTTTTCGCAGCATCAAAGAATGGTTGTAATTGTTTTGCTGGGAATGGTTTAATCAAGCGCAATTGCAAGTGGTTAACTTTAACGCCTTCTTGATCGAATTCAGCAACTGCTTCTTCGATAGCGCCACGGCTAGAAGCCATACCTACAACAAGTACATCTGCTTCGTCGTATTTAGCGTTGTTCAAGAATGGTTCGTAGTTATCAGCTACAGTTTCCAATTTGCGGAAACGTTTATCAGTTTGCGCTACGTGCATTGTAGGCGCTTCTGCTGGTTTACCTTCTTCGTTATGCTCTAAGCCTGTGGAAAGGAATAGACCATTTTTCATGCCAGGAATTGTACGAGGAGAAATACCATCTTCAGTCAATTCGAAGCGTTTGAAGTATTTAGGTTGTTCCAATGCAGGAAGTTCTGCTTCTTTCATCATTTTACCGCGGTTAATAGGTACACGGTTCAAGTCGAAAGTAGGAACGGATTGTTTATTCAAGCCTTGTTGTAAGTCAGGCATAAAGATTACTGGACATTGGTACATTTCTGCCAAGTTGAAAGCTTTTTGAATTTCATAGAAGCATTCTTCGATAGATGTTGGAGAAATTACGATACCAGAGTAGTCGCCATGTGCATTGTAGCAAGCCGCATCAATATCGGATTGCTCAACTTTTGTAGCCATACCAGTGGATGGGCCAGAACGTTGAACGTCGATAACAACCATTGGCAATTCAGCCATGGAAGCCATGGACAAGGATTCTGCCATCAAGGAAAGACCAGGGCCAGAAGTACATGTGAAGCCACGAACACCAGCGTATACGCCGCCCATAGCTGTCATGCATGCTGCGATTTCGTCTTCTGTTTGAACAACAGTAGCACCCAATTTATCCATGTTTTTAATCATGAATTCCATAACTTCGGATGCTGGAGTAATAGGGTAAGATGCCATGAAACGGGAGCCCGCTGCAATAGCACCAAGAGCACATGCTTCATTACCTAATAAGAACATTTGATCTTTCTTACCAGGAGCTGGCAATGTGTCGATTTCAACATCGCCCAATTTTTCCATTACAAGGCCATGACCATCGTCAAAAGCCGCCAAGTTTTTATCGATAACTTCTTGAGATTTTTTTGCGAATTGTTCAGCAATAGCATCTTTAAACAACTTAGTTTCAAAGCCAAGAAGTGCTACAGACATACCAAGTGCTACGATATTACGCATCAACATAGAGCCTTGTTTCATCGCTGTTTCAGAGATTGGCAAGGATAAGCAATTGATTTTTGTATCTTCGTATTTAGAGAAGTCCGGTTTTACTTTGCTATCACAGATGATGTAACCGCCATCACGAACTTCAGAACCGTGCATATCAACAGTTTCTTGGTCAAGAGCTAACAAGAAGTCTACGCCTTCACCGATGGACATAATTTGTTCTAATGCTACGCGCAATGCGAATGTAGTATGACCACCTTTGATACGAGATGCAAATAAACGTTGGCTATACAAGGAATAGCCTTCTTTAGCGAGGATTGTCGCCATAATTTCGCCGCAACTCTCGATACCTTCACCTTGTTGGCCGCCCATTTTCCAGATAAAATCTTTACGTTTTTGCAAGAGATTCACCCTCCTTAGGATAAAAATTACACTGCTGACAAGAGTCTAACTTACTATTTTATATATGTATAGTACGAACCTGTCTTATATCGTCATTGTATCATGTATACTTTAGGTTTACAATGTATCATTTCTCATAATAATAGGTATAAATTAGAGCATTATAACTAAAACTTATAAGAGAAAAAGGATACTACTTTTTTCGTAGTATCCTTTTAGTATTTATGCT
>URZS01000048.1 GCA_900552445.1 uncultured Veillonella sp.
TACTATCCAGATGACAAAGATTCCTACAACCGTTGGATTGCCGTTGGGGTAGATCCAAGTCACTTGATCCCAATTGAAGACAACTTCTGGGAAATCGGTGAAGGCCCATGTGGTCCAGATAGCGAAATCTTCTTTGACCAAGGCCCTGAACATGGTTGTGATGATCCTAACTGTGCACCAGGCTGTGATTGCGATCGCTACCTTGAAATTTGGAACCTTGTATTTACTCAATTCAATAAAATGCCAGATGGTTCCTATGAGCCATTACAACATAAAAACATCGATACAGGCGCCGGTCTTGAGCGATTGGCTTCCGTATTGCAAGGTTGCAGAACTAACTTCGAAACAGATTTGATTTATCCAATTATCGAAGCTACTGCAAAACGTGCTGGTGTTACATATAACGATAATCCTAATACAGATGTATCTTTGAAGGTTATTGCTGACCACGCTCGTGCTGTAACAGCATTGATCTCTGATGGTGTATTGCCATCTAACGAAGGCCGCGGTTATGTATTGCGCCGTATCTTGCGACGTGCTGTACGTCATGGTCGTTTATTAGGTATTGAAGGTATCTTCTTAACACCGCTAGTTGATGTAGTAGTAGATATTCTTGGTCCTGGTATTAAATCCATTGCTGAGAAAAAAGACTTTGTTAAACGAGTAGTTCAAAACGAAGAAGAACGCTTTAACCAAACATTGGAACAAGGTCTTGAGTTATTGAACTCCTTAATCGACACATTAGCTGCTGAAAAAGCAACTGTAGTTCCTGGTTCTGAAGTATTTAAATTATATGATACATATGGATTCCCTTGGGAATTAACAGAAGAAATCGCATCTGAACGTGGTTTCACAATCGACCATGAGGGCTTCGAAGCTGCTATGAAAGAGCAACGTGAACGCGCTCGTGAAGCTCGTGTTAAAGAAGATGCGAAGGTAGCAACACCAGACATTACGTTCTTGAAAGACGAAGAACTTCTTGAAGATGAGTCTGTAAAAGCATCTTCTGTATTGATGATAGGCAAAGGGGCTGAACGCTTACAAACAGCTGCTGACGGCGATGAAATTACGATTATCGTACGTACGACTCCATTCCATGCAGAAGGGGGCGGTCAATTAGGCGATACAGGCTTCATCGTTGGCCCAATGGGTAAAGTAGAGGTTCATAATACAAAACGCTTACCAGAAGGCACAGTATACCATATCGGTACTGTTGTAGAAGGTTCCATTTCTGAAGGCGATGATGTAGCTCTTGAAGTAGATACAAACCGTCGCTCTGCAATGGCTCGTAACCATACAGCAACTCACTTGTTACATGCGGCTTTGAAACAAATCTTAGGCGACCATGTTAACCAAGCTGGCTCCTTAGTAACGCCAGATTACTTGCGTTTCGACTTTACGCATTTCTCCCCTGTAACACAAGAGGAACTTGATCAAATCGAAGCCCTTGTAAATGAAGAGATTCTTAAAGCTACTGACCTTGCTATTGCTGAAATGTCTATGGACGAAGCAAAAGAAAAAGGTGCTATGGCACTCTTTGGTGATAAATATGGCGACGTAGTTCGCGTTGTAGAGGTTCCAGGCTTCTCCGTTGAATTATGTGGTGGTTCTCACGTAGGTAATACTGCCTTCGTAGGCTCCTTCCGTTTAACTTCTGAAGCTGGTATCGGTTCCGGCGTACGTCGTATTGAAGCTATTACTGGTCGTGCAGCTCTCGATGCAGCTAAACAAGATCGTTTGACTATCGAACGCATGGCGGGCGAGCTTAAAACTAAAGCCCCTCAAGTGGAAGAACGTTTACATCAAGTGTTGGCAGAAGCTAAAGAAACTGCTAAAGAATTAGAACAAATTCGGAAAGAAGTTTCTGCTGCAGGTGCTGCTGATATCATTGCTGGTAAAGTTATGATTGGCGACGTTCCATTTGTAGCTGCCGCTGTAAAAGCCTCTTCTATCGATGAATTACGCGACTTAGCTGATATGGGGCTTGATAAATTAAATGGCTCTGGCGTAGTCCTCGTAGGTGCCGCTATGGGTGACGATAAAGTTAACTTTGTATGTAAAGTATCTAAAGACGTCGTTGCTAAAGGTGCAAAAGCTGGCAACATCGTAAAAGCTGTAGCTCAAGTAGCTGGTGGTAATGGCGGTGGTCGTCCAGATATGGCTCAAGCAGGCGGCAAAGAACCAGCTAAATTGATGGAAGCATTAAAAGCTGGTGGTGAGGAATTAACATCTATGTTACAATAGGCATATAATTTTATAATTATATTTCTATCTGTTATAGAAAAAATTCATAATGCATAAAAAGTTAATGACTATGTACCTTTGATTCAAGTATAATAGTAGGCGAGGTTTCATTTTCACAAGTGAAGCCCGCCAATGTAATAAAAAGGAGGGATACGATGAAAGTTTCTGATGAAACCATGCTATTCCGTAAAGTAGACGATGAACCGATGACAGCAGAAGAAGTGCTGACTCGTGTTTATCAATCTATTCAAGAAAAAGGTTACAATCCAATTAATCAAATTTTAGGTTATCTAATTTCTGGTGATCCAGCGTACATTACTAGTTATAATAATGCACGTTCTGATATTCGTCGCTTGGAGCGGGATGACTTGATTGAGGAATTGTTGAAAGAATACGCAAAGGCTAAACAATTATAATGAGAATTATGTCATTAGACGTGGGCAGCCGTACTATCGGTATTGCCTGTAGCGACGCACTGCTCATGACTGCACAAGGTATTGAAACCATTCGTAGAACATCTCTTGAAAAAGACTTTAATCGCTTACAAGAACTCATTGCTGAATATGAAGTACATGAGCTTGTAGTAGGTATGCCGAAGAATATGAATGGTACAAAAGGTGAACGAGCTGAAAAAACTGAAGAATTCGTCGAAAAGATGAAGGAAGTCATCGATTTACCTGTTTCATATTGGGATGAGCGGTTATCTACGGTTATGGCTGAACGCCAACTCATCGCAGCTGACGTAAGTCGTAAAAAGCGTAAATCCGTTATTGATAAAATGGCAGCGGTTGTAATTTTGCAAGGATACTTAGATCGCTTGCAGTTCAATAAATAAATCTTTTTTTCCATAAGGAGGGTTTCCAATGGTTGACCAAAACTTTGAAGGTGAAGTGTATTATTTAGAATTCGAAGACGAAAACGGCAATAAACAATACTTCACAGAAGATGTTGTTCTAAACCATGAAGGTCATGAGTATGCAGTTCTTGTACATGTACAAGATGAAGAGGAAGACCACGAAGGTCAAGATGACACATACATGATCTTGGCTAGTATCGAAAAAAATGAAGAAGGCGTTGAAGAATACGTACCTTTAGATGAAGAAGATGAAGTTTTTGAAACTTTAGTAAAAATGTATGAAGAAATGGGTGAAGACGAATAATCGTCTTTAAGATGAATCTAGCGTATTGCGTAGAGCAATGCGCTATTTTTATGTTTGGGCATAGATCGTCTTGAATTATAAACTAAGGTATTCATTCATATTATTAGCATGACCAAAAACTATAATTGCTATATCACATAAGCAGAGGGAAACAAGGTGATTAATGCCCTTTTGTGTAGGGGAAATATAGAGTTTATGGTATAATGAATTGATATACTGTTATGTTACAGAAAGGAACTCAACGACGTGAGAAAAGCCTTAAGATATATTCTAATTCTTGCTATTGTTGGTGTATTGATTATTGGTGGTGGTCTTGGTGCATTATACCTAGTACCAAATACCTTCGCTCAAGATGATGGTACCCAAGTATTAGTTATTGAAAAGGGTCAGACTGGTACTGAAATTGCAGATATGCTTTACGAACGAGGCCTTATCCGTTCTACCCAAGGTTTTAAACTGTGGTTGTACTTGAGCGGTACTAATGATAAGCTCCAAACTGGTCATTACCAAATTCCTAATAAGGTAACTGTGCGCGAACTCATTTCTTTATTACAAGAAGGTCATGTAGAATCTATTCGTGTCACAATTCCTGAAGGATATACCGTTGGTGATATTGCTATCGTTCTTGAAAAAAATCAAATCATGAAAGCAAAGGATTTCTTAGCTGAAGCAAAGACTTACGTACCATACCCATATATGAAAGGTACAAAAACAGCTACATATCCTGTGGAAGGTTTCTTGTTCCCAAGTACTTATGAAATCCCTGTTGGGGCTACACCTCGCGATGTTATCCAAATGATGGCTGATGAAATGAATCGTTACCTTACACCAGCTGTAAAGAAACAAATTCAAGCGCAACACATGAGTATTCATGACTTTGTAACATTGGCATCTATCGTTGAACGAGAGTCTCTATTTGATGCGGATCGTCCTACTATTGCGGGGGTGTTTAAAAAGCGTTTGGCTCATGGTATTCCATTACAATCTGATGCGACCATTTCCTATGTACTTGGTTATGCAAAAGAAAACGTAACAATTGGTGATACTCAACTACAAAGTCCATATAATACATATGTATCTAAAGGTTTACCACCAGGACCGATTGCTAACCCGGGTAAAAAATCTTTAGACGCAGTATTATATTCTGAAAATACAGATTACTTGTATTTTGTAGCAGATAAAGAAGGTCATAATCACTTCTCTAAAACATACGAAGAGCATTTAGCAGCAGTTAATAAGATTTATGGCGCTGATACAGCAACTCCTTCCTCTGCTAGCACAGAAGTGGCTGCACAAGCAGGTCCTAACTATGACGTAGCAGTAGCAACTACAGAGCCTGACTACAACTATAGTTCTGCAGAAGCGGTGGAAGCAGATTCTCAATATGTTGACGTTGAACCTACGTATAAATACACGCCAACAACTGTTCCGGCAGTTGAGGTTCCAGCTCCTGTATCTGCTCCAACACAAAATCAAACACCAAGTCAAGTTACACCAGCTACTCCATCTTATGGTAATAGCAGTAATAATACTTATGTACCGACTACAAATCGTGCACCAGAAACGACTCCGTATGTAGCTCCAAGTACACAAGAGGTACCGCGTATTGAAGTGAAACCAGCTGAATCGGTTGATCGTTCTACGCTAAACGTGCCTAGTGGTAATAGCAATAAATAATGTAGGAGATTGAATCTACTTTCATGACATTAAATGATATTTTAAATGAACAGCGTATTTATGCGATGATTAATGATGTACCGATTCTACGCGAATCCGAGGTTCATCTATTTGAAGAATTAATAGGTTTGTACCGGCCCACCTCTGTGTTAGAGGTGGGCACCGCCATTGGTTACTCAGCTTTATTGATGGCTCCGCTACTCGATAAAGAGGAGGGACACATTACATCTATTGAATTAGATGATGTGCGTTACGAAATGGCGAAATATTATATTAACCAATCCGAATATGCCGATAAAATTACATTGCTGAAAGGCGATGCATCTCAAGTCTTAACGGAACTCACTGGTGAATATGATCTTGTGTTCTTAGATGGTCCTAAGGGACAATATCTAAAGCAATTAGAGCTCATTTTGCCGCATGTGAAAGAAGGAGGCGTTATCCTAGCGGACAATGTACTCTTTAGAGGCTATGTAAGGGGCGATAAGGAGCCGCCAAAACGGTTCAAAACTATCGTAAAACGGTTAAAAGAATACTTAACATATGTTGAAAATAAAGAATTGTTTAACACCACCATTTACCCTATGGGTGATGGCATGAGTGTGAGTGTGTGGAAAGGGCACAACAAATAATGGCAGAACATTTTATGGAATTGCTTTGTCCTGCAGGGAATATGGACAAGCTTAAAATGGCGATTCGCTATGGTGCGGATGCCGTATATTGCGCAGGTAAACGTTTTGGCTTGCGCGCAGGTAACTCTAATTTCTCCGACGAGGAATTAAAGGAAGCTGTAGAATTCGTACATGCTCATGGCAAGAAAATCCATGTAACATGTAATATCATTCCTCACAACGAGGACTTTGAAGGTTTAGAGGACTATTTGAAATTCCTTGAAAGTATCGGCGTTGATGCAATTATCGTTGCCGATATGGGTATTTTTAGCCTTGCTAAACGAGTGGCTCCAGGCCTTGAACTTCACGTAAGTACACAAGCTTCCACTACAAACTGGCACACAGTTCAAATGTGGAAAGAACTTGGTGCTACACGCGTAGTAGCAGCTCGTGAAGTATCCTTAGCAGATCTTAAAGAAATGAAGGACAATGTAGATATTGAAATCGAATCCTTCGTACATGGTTCCATGTGTATTTCTTACTCTGGCCGTTGCCTTTTGTCTAACTACATGACAGGCAATCGCGATGCGAACCGCGGTCAATGCTCTCAATCTTGTCGTTGGAAATATTCCCTTGTGGAATCTAACCGACCTGGTGAATACTATCCAATTGAAGAAGATGAGCATGGTACATATATTTTTAACTCGAAAGATTTGTGCTTGATTCACCGCATTCCAGATTTATATGAAGCTGGCGTAGATAGCCTAAAAATTGAAGGGCGTATGAAATCCGTTCACTACTGCGCAACAGTAGCGAAGGTATACCGTACAGCTATCGATACATACCTTAAAGAAGGTAAAGATTGGTACGTTCGTCCAGAATGGATTGCAGAATTAGAAAAAATTTCCCACCGTCCATATACAGATGGCTTTGCAGAAGGTCGTCCTGACGAAACAGCTCAAAATTACGGTAAATCTACTAACACACAAAGCCATGACTTCATCGGCTTAGTTATGGGCTACAACGAAGAAGAAAAATACGTTGATCTTGAACAACGGAACAACTTCAAAGTAGGGGATAAAGTAGAATTCTGCCAACCTAAAGGGGACCTTGTAGAAACTGTAATTGAAAAAATGACAGACGAAGATGGTAACCCTATCGACGTGGCACCTCATGCGCAAATGAAGGTTCGTATCTATATGGATACACCACTTGAACCATACTCCATGATGCGCCGTGAGTGCAAACCTAAAGAGGATTAATAGTTAACTATACTAATATAAAAATCGTACATTTGATGAGTAGTTACATTAACAATGGTGTTTAATTATAAAAGTAAGCCAGATATGGAGCAGCTTTGAAGGAGGGTATGTATGAGTGGTACAGCTTTAGAACCGAGTAAATCTATCGGTGCATTTCCAGATGTACCAGACTTACCGACCTCCGGAGAGGAAGCGTATGTGTACTTTCATATAGATCCTACCCATACGAATTTCATCAATCGAATCATTGAAGGCTATGAATACATAGGCGTTATGACCTCTGTAGATACAAGTGGGCGGTGCATGTTGCGCTGTACACCATCTACGAAGCCGCTGGCTATTGAAGTATTAACTAGTTTATCCGACTATGTCACTTTATAATTACATTAAAATG
>URZS01000049.1 GCA_900552445.1 uncultured Veillonella sp.
CATACGAGATCCACTCGTGACTGGAGTTCAGACGTGTGCTCTTCCGATCTCATATTACGCGTTTAAGATACTAAAAAAATCTTATTTTGAATTTCGTAATATGTGTATTAATTACTTGCGAATAGTTTTATGTTTTTCTTCTAATAATATATTGTTGGTATATATGTTAGATTCTATTCATATAAAGCGGTGTGATTTATTTTATTAAACCCCTGTTATATATGTCCTATAATAGATATATACTAATTAGGAGGTAAGACATGAAGTCTATTGTCATATATTCATCCCTTACGGGAAATACTAAACAAGTAGCTGAGGCTATTACTAGCGTATTGCCAGCAGGTACACCATGTGTATCTATGAAAGAATTGCCCACCGATTTATCATCTTACGATCTTGTGTTTGCAGGATTCTGGGTGGATAAAGGAACGGCTAACAAAGAAGCTCGTGATGTACTCGGTACATTACATAATCCACATGTTGCCTTGTTTGCAACGGCAGGTGTACCACCACAAATGGCACATGCGAAGGAGAGTTTAATCAATGCAGCAAACTGTTTGCCAGAAGGCGTAGAGCCTGTAGGGACATTCATTTGCCAAGGCAAGGTAGACCCGAAGGTCATCGAAATGATGTACAAAATGTTCCCGAAAGGGCATAGCCACGGTCAATCTGCTGATCGCGATGCACGTCATAAACAAGCCGCAGTACATCCAAATGAAGAAGATTTTAAAGCAGCACAAGACTTTGCTAACGATATTCTTATAAAGCTTAGCTAACAAATAAATATAAAGCTTAGTTAACGCATAAAAGCAGTACCCCCTGTGGAGTACTGCTTTTGTCATATTATACGTATAGTGTTGTAGGTATTATATGGTGCATTATAGGCTTAATTATAAAGTACATTAAATTTAAGTTTCCGCGTATCGAATTGGTTTATGAAGTACGACGTAATCAATAGCTTGTATCCATTGCCTTCTATAATGACAGGATCAATAGCTGTTTTATCGACCGTAAGGAATTTATCATAAATATGATGGACCTCTGTTACTCCATTTGGTAGAGATACCTCTAAATCAAGGCCTTTGTTGAGGAACTTAAAGGAGATGGAGTCGAAGTTGGCAGATTCGACTTCGTATTCCTTAAGGTCTTTTTCGTAGACTATTAATTCGATGTTTTCAATGTATTTATCGTAGCCTGCAATAGAAATAACCTTTGGTGCAGACAAAGCATCAAAATTAATATATTCAACGCGTCTGCCGTTTACTGGATTTGTATCTGGCAGTTTTAGATCGTCCACAGGTACATATGGTGTGCCATAGTCTGTGAAGTTAGGGTCAAAGGTGGCTGCAATTGGTAAACTTGCATGCCACTCTCCATCAACTTTAGTATATGTAACAAATTCACGATACGATGTATAGCCTATGAATGGCGTCAAAAGGACAGCACCTAAGGCTAGAGCCATAACGGTTGTGTGTACAGAAGGTTTTAAACCTTTCACAAGAGAATATACATTGTGTACTAAGAAGATTAGATTGAATGCACTTACGTAAATTGTATTGAGCCAGAGGATTGGTTCATTAATAACACGCTTACCGATAAGGGCTAAGCACAATGTAGTTAACGTAATGAACAAGAAGCATAAGATTTGCTGTGTTCTACTACTTTCACTCGATCTAAAGCTAGCCAAGTAGAATAGGTAGAAAATGGCTACATACGGATAGTAGGTGTAGAAGAAACGCGTATCCTCTCGAAGCCCTAACAGGATCAAGACCAAATAGATGTTAGCTAGAATGCCTGTAATGATGGACGCCTTTGGCAAGATAATGCCGAACACAACGGTAAAGAATTTACTTGGTGCTGGCGGACCTGCTGGATCCTCTTTGTAAGAACATACCATAGATAAACAAATGAATATGTTAATGGATGCGAGCACCTTAAAAATGGTTTCTTCAATGTCGAATGGTTGGTCAATGATGATGAAGAAGAACCATAAACTCATGACGATAACAATGTTGTATAGGGTAGACGTAACAAGGGTGATGCCAATCCGTTTGATGCGGTTAATGATTTCACCGATGTAGTGTTCACCAGACGAGGTGAAATATAAGGCAATCATGGAGTACAGCCATAGGTACGATATATTTTCCGTAGCCAGCTCAATGCCTCGCACATACCCATAAGTTTCATGAATTATATAAAGACCAACGCTGATTCCGATACTTACTAAGGTATATAGTATGGAAAACTTTCGGGCTTTTGTTATATAGCTTTGTAATATAACGATAAAGAAATACAGTGAGTAAAGCTTAAGATCAATGTCGGAAAACCAATCTTGTTCAATATACAACGGTGTACATGAAAATACGGCAATCAATGCCAGCAATATAGGCGACTGCGTTGCTAGGTCCCGCAGTGAAGACCATAAATGTGTAATGGCAAATTTCATAGATGTCTCTCCCTCTATAAATATAAATACCCCCTCTTATTATTAGTATACCTTTTTTCTAGTGAAAGTCCTATGAGGTTTTACATGCCCTTAAATATACATTACAATAGCACTAAGAAGTAGTTTTCAGAGAAACGAGGTTGTCACATGGAATTCTCTTATTTTTTACCTGTAAACATCCAATTTGGCTGGAATAAAGTAGATAGTGTTGCTGATTTTGTTGCACCTTATGGTAAAAAGGCTCTCATCGTAACAGGTCGCACTAGTGCTAAAAAATCTGGCTTATATGATCGAGTGGTAGCGAAATTAGAGACTGCTCACATTGACCATGTCCTCTTTGACCAAGTTGATGCTAATCCATTAACTACGACTGCTTTAGAGGGCGCTGCTTTAGCTAAATCTGAAAACTGTGACGTAGTTATCGCCATTGGCGGTGGTTCTATTATGGACTGTGCAAAGGGAATTGCTTTTATGGCCGTAAACGATGGTGATATTAACGATTATATTTTTAATCGTAAAACGAGCGATAACGCATTACCACTCATTGTCATTCCTACAACATGTGGCACAGGCTCTGAAGGTAATGGCTTTGGCGTACTTACTAATCCTGAAACAGGGGATAAGAAATCTTTGCGTTGTAATGCTATTGTTCCGAAGGTATCCATCGTAGATCCTGCCTTGATGGGCACTATGCCACCTCATGTATTGGCGTCTGTTGGCTTTGATGCACTATGCCATAATATCGAGGCCTATACATCTAAAACGGCACAACCTTTTACTGATGCCTTATCTTATTATGCAGTAACATTATTAGCACAATATCTCGTACCTCTATATAAACATGTGAAAGCCGGTGCTAATGGTAAACCTGAAGTACTGAGCGAAAAACAACTCACAAAAGCGTGGGAATCGGTAACCCTTGCTAGCACCATTGGCGGTATGGTCATCAATACGGCAGGTGTAACACTAGCCCATGGTATGGAACACCCTGCCAGTGGTCTTAAAGATATTACACACGGCGTGGGCCTTGCCGTTATTGAGCCTGTTGTAGTGGAATACACATGGAGTGCTAACCCTGATAAATTCGGTGCATTAGCTCGTATCTTTAACCACGGCGATGGCTCCGAACTAGGTGAAGCACTACGCTTTATCGTACATGACTTGGATCTTACTACAAACCTTACAGAACTAGGCTTTACGAAAAAGGACATTCCTTGGCTTGTAGATAATGTGTATGTTGTGGCTACAGGGAATATTGCTAATACCGTGGCTGAAATAAATCGTAAAGATATAGAAATGCTGTATAAAAAGATGTTTTAAATGTTGAAGTTGTTATAAGTGTTGTCATAATAGGAGAGAGTTTTGTTCCAAGGATTTTATGGCCTATTAACGGTTATGCTATGCGTGTTGTTTGCAATTGTAGCAATCTTATTTAATTTAGCGCCTATTACATACATTGTTTTTGGTATAGCTATAGTATTGAGTTTGTTACTGCAATATAGGCGTTTTAAGAAACAAGCTATATCTGAAAGAATACATAGCAGAATGGCTTGTGCTTTGTTTGTTATCATAACTCTTAGTATATCTTGGCTTGTAGCTGATTGGATTCAATATGATACTCAAACGACTCGTGATCAAACTGATGGTTTTGAGTTTAGTACGATGGATTGGAAACGTGGTTGGCCTGATAGTGATGAATTACCAGAAGGATTAAAGCGTCCTAGTGTACTTCCAGAAGGGATTATTAGAGCCTCAGCATCTGGTGATAGCTTAGTTTGGGCAAATGCATATCCTACGAGATATACTGTATTAGAGGGAGACCCTAAAGTAATCTCACAGTATGAAATGATAGCTAAGCAAAATGCTACCTATACAGCGCAAATTGATGCGGATGGTGTATTGCGTGATTTAGACACTGGGGAGAAAAAGCGTTTTATATCTCATCCCAATAGCTATAACATTATAGAGAGCATCGAGGAGGAACCTCTAAATTTACCAAAACGGAGTTTTATAGAGTGGTTACGGTTTGCACCTCGAAAAGAAACGAAAAGAGTGGTGAACGACACCTATAATTCTACTAAAAATCATAGACTATATGTCTTTGTAGACGATGGGAATACTAAAAGACCTCATTTTGTGGAACTTTTGATTAGTAATGATGGGACACGAGCTGTGTTTTATCAATCTAAGTAATTTGAGTAGGTATTGTTGTGGAGAGCGTAAATGCAACAGTGTTTAATTTACTTGAAGAAATTGTTTTTTTCTGATCCTTATAGAAAGAGTATATGGTTTTTTATAACTCTTTGGATATTAACTTTTTTGTTCTCGGATGAGATATCATATTCTGGATTATACTATCTGATTTTGTTAGTAGCTACGATTGTACTGTTGTTTGAGAAATGTGGAATAATCGATAGTGAGAACGCTATACGAAAAAGATTTTTAACATATTTTTATGTAATCTTTTTTCTGTGTATGCTTCCTACATTAGCTGTTACTTTAGTATTTTCTGCTGTAGGGATATCCCATTATGATACACAACGATGGCACTCTACATGGCCTTCATCTAAGGCGGGGTATATTCCGTCTCCATTACAAGCACCTAAGTCTTTACCTGAGAGTTTGAAAATAGTTTCTTCTGCTGAAGTAATTGGCCTTGGTGGGAGTTCTAGATGTTTAGTATTAGATGGTGATAAAGCAACGATTTCACAGTATGAGGAAACTGTTAAATCTAATGCTTGGTATTCGTTTATAAATGGCAGGGACAGAGATACTACAGTTGAAATACTCAATTCATTTAAATATCCTAATGATAGAAATTTATTAGTTAGTGAAGTGGACAATTATTATGAGATTATTACCATTAAACGGCAAAATTGGAAATTATTTCCCTGGTTAATTAATGGTGTACAAAGTGTCGGCGATGATCCTAACGAAGATTTTTATTATAGTACTCGAGTATCAGCTGAGAACTATATAGTATATGTTATTTACCATAACTTTGATCATGATCAACCAAGAGTGATTTATTTTATGTTTAATCCCGAGCGAACGCGAATGATTACTGTAGATTTAGATATGTATCACTAGCGTCTATCTATCGTGTTTTTAAGAGTTAAAATAACTCATTAATTGAATATATTAATCTGTATATCGAAATATTGGGTTTGACACTGATAAAACATATCTCTATAATATTGCTTTATTGAGAGACTAGGATATAACTATGTCCCAGCCCTAGGGTTGGGATTTCTTTTTTTGTCTCTAGTAGTTTAATTTTTAGAGAGGTGTTTTTATGGCAGATCAAAATAACAAAAACGTAGATACCTTAGCTCAAGAGATTACTTTAAAAAGTCGTGGGCAAGGTAAATTGCGTCAGTTTATTTTATGGATGGGTGCACTTATTCTCGGTGCTATCTTAGGTTGGCAACATATTCCAGCCTTAAATGAGCTTTTTAACTTTATTGCGGCCGTGTTTACGCGATTATTCCAATTCATTGCAATTCCAACGGTGTCCTTAGCAGTAATTACTACTTTATCCATGCTTGGTGCTAAAAAAGATACAGGTCGTATCTTTGGTCATGCTGTAGTATACACATTGCTTACTACGATTGCTGCCGCTGCTGTTGGTTTAGGTTTGTACCTCTGGATTGCACCAGGTAACTTACCACTTGATGTAATTGGTGCTGGTGCAGCACAAGTACCTGAAAAACTAGGTCATGTAACATATTACGATCACTTCTTATCCGTTATTCCTAATAATATTTTGAAACCATATTTGGAAGGTAACGTATTGTCCGTTATGTTTATCTCTGCTTCCGTTGGTTTAGCTTTTGCGTTTATGCCTCGTACAGAAGGTCGCGAAGCAGTATTGAAAGTATTGTTCGGTTTACAAGAATTACTATTTACATTGATTAAAGCATTACTTTATGTATTGCCAATCGGTATCCTTGCCTTCGCAGGTCAATTATCTGCTCAAATCGAAGCGGGCGTAATCGTTGGTGCTTTAGGTAAATATACTGCTGTTGTTATCGGTGGTAACTTGATTCAATTCTTTATCGTAATTCCATTGTTCTTGTTGTTCCGTCGCTTGAACCCTGTGGACGTATTCCGTAAAATGTCCCCAGCTGTAGCTGTTGCGTTGTTCACTAAATCTTCTGCCGCTACATTGCCTGTAACATTGGCATCTGCTGAAGATAATTTGAAAGCTCATCCTGCAGTAGCACGTTTTGTATTGCCAATTTGTACAACAATCAATATGAATGGTTGTGCAGCTTTCATCCTTGTAACATCCTTGTTTGTAATGCAAAATGCAGGTATTGAATTAACTATGGGCACAATGATTGCTTGGTTATTTATTGCAGTGCTTGCTGCGATTGGCAATGCAGGCGTTCCAATGGGTTGCTACTTCTTAACATTGTCCCTAATGAGCTCCATCGGTGCACCAATCGGCTTGCTTGGTATCATCTTGCCAATCTATACAATCATCGACATGATTGAAACTGCTGAAAACGTATGGTCTGATGCATCCGTATGTGCTATGGTTGACCATGATCTTCAAGGCAAATTGGACGACTCCAGTGGTGACGATATGCCGCAATTCCAAGGTGCTTAGTTTTAGCAACTAGTTAAACTTAAGAAAAATACTTAATTATATAACTCAAAAAAAGGTTATCCTGTAAGGGATAACCTTTTTTTGATGACTCTATAGATGACTCTATATGTATTAAAAGGTACAATACTAGTAGAGATTAAAGTTTATTGTAGTGGTTGTTATAAAGCTAAGGAGTTGTATTGTG
>URZS01000050.1 GCA_900552445.1 uncultured Veillonella sp.
TTGAAGGACGATATATCTAAGCCCTCTTGCATGACAATACAAACAGTACCAACCATAGCTAGCAAAATACAAAATAGCTCTGGTATAGATGGCTTTTTAAAATACCGTAAAAATAGGTAAATAATAATCATCGTCGGTGCTACATATTGAAGCACTGTAGCCACCCCAACCCCTGAAATAGCGATGGCTCTAAAGTACGTATACTGCGCCAAGGCAATCCCTAATATGCCAAAAACCAGTAGCTTTCCTATGTCTTTCGGTTCTTTAAAGATAGAGAAAATACGCTTCCCCTCTTGTATATAGGCTAATACAATGGTCAAGATCCCGGCTATAAGCAAACGTGCCTCTAGTAACCACTCCACATTAATGTGCTTTGCACTTTCAAGAAATTGTACAGATGTGCCTGAAAGTCCCCAAAACAGAGCTCCCATAATGGCGAGGCCCATGCCCTTCCATTGTTTTTCTTCCATACGTCCCTCCATGACGAATACTTTCACAATATGTATCATAATAGCAAAGAGGCTCCAACCTCTGCAATACGCAGAGATGAAACCTCTAACATTAAATTATAGATATGTTTAAATCAATATAGGCTAACCTAAATCAATCACCTATAGATTATTTACGTTTTTCTAAAGCAATAATAATAACAGTGGCAATGATCATGGCCATGCCAATTAGCCCTAATAGACTAAATTGATTATCTAACAAAGCCCATCCAAAGAAGGCCGCTGAAATTGGTTCAATAGATGACAAGATGGAGCCTGGCACCGCACCTATTCGTTTAACACCTTCCAAGTAAGCATTAAAGGATACGATGGTCCCAAGAAAGACAACATTGAAACAACCAATAACGGTCCATACATCCCACATCGCATACGAATTAGGTTGATGGAACAATATGGCAGCAACAATACCACTAATGAGCATACCGAAGCCTACAATCGGCAAGGTTCCATATTTATATAGTAAATCTACAGGAGAAACACTATATACAGCGACCCCTACAGCAGATAGGAGTCCCCATACGAGCACTGCGAGCGGGAAGCTTTCAATAGATAAGCCGTCGTTCCCCATCAGGCATATGGTGCCTACTAATGCAAGTATAACGGAAATAATCTCGCCTTTAGACGGACGTTTACCGTAACGAGCTAGCAAATAAATAATAATCATAGACGGCGCCAAGTATTGTAGTACCGTTGCAATACCAGCTCCAGCTAAGGCAATAGATCTAAAGTATGTATATTGGCATAAGGCCATACCAAATACGCCAAAAATGATTAAACCTACTGTATCTTTCAAGCTACGAAAGACATGGAAGATAGTATTACCATATTTAAACCATGCATAGATAACAGTCAACAGTCCTGCTGTAATTAATCGCATGGTGACTAGCCATTCCAAGTTCATATCCCTAAAGTTACTTAAGAACTGTACTGAAGCACCTGATACGCCCCATAAAACAGCACCTAATAGGGTTAGTAAGACACCTATAATTTCATATCGCTTCATAGGATTACTCGCCTAAGAGATCCACATGCACTTTTACAACAACCTTGCGGATTTTAATAGGCTTATCGTTTACAGCAAGTAGGGGGCGATGGATATCGGATGGGAAAAATACTGTATAGTACCCTTCTGGGCAATGAATTTGTCCTTCATCGACAGCTTCGTTTGGGTAGAAATAGCAATCACGCTCCGGATAAGACTCCACGGACTTTACGAGGCCTTTATCTACGAAAAAGCCCATATTTTCTTCCCCATCTACCATGAATTGAATATCTACATAGTTGCGATGAGACTCAGGTTTTGTAGTTTCAAACAATTTTGTTTCTACATCGTCTACATTGGCGTACATCATGTCCCCTTCAATGGCATGACGACCACCAGGCAATGCTTTTAAATCTGTATTTTTCAAGAAATCCAAAGCCCGTACAATGGCTTTAGGATACCCCATTTTTGTGTAATCTGCAGTAATGCTAGAGAAAAACATATACGATCCTTTCACACTATCAATTTATATAGCAAGCACATATTTATATAGTATAGTAAACACATATTTATATAGTAAGCTCACGGTTGTCATTATATTTACTCTCTATGTTAGCACATATGTACACAAAGGACTAGTAACTCTATTATTTCTACTACAGCCGTACATACTAGTAATCGTGGGCCAAAGACCATGGGAGGCTATTCTAATCTATATCATAGTAAAAGCCCTCCATACGCTACATATATGGAGGGCTAGTGTAAAATACTATTCAGATTTATGACTTTCGTCAATTGTTATGCTATGAAATTGTTCATTATGCAATTTTCTATTCAGTTGTAGTGATTCTAACTGTATTACATACAGTACGTGGACATGGTCTTACATTATTCTTGAGTTTTATGAGCAGCGATAATTTCTTCCGCTTGCTTATGTGGAACCTCTTCGTAAGTATGGAACTGACGGTTAAATACGCCTTGTCCTTGAGTGATGGAGCGCAATGCAGTTACATAGTCGGCCATTTCAGCCAATGGTACTTGAGCTTTAACAACAGAAATACCTGTTCTTTCACTTTGTTCCATGCCTAATACACGACCTCGACGGCTATTTAAATCACCCATGATGTCGCCCATGAAAGCATCTGGTGCAAACACGTTAACTTCATAGATTGGTTCTAATAGGACTGGTTTCGCCTTAGGAATTACATCCTTGATAGCCTGTGACGTAGCTACTTTGAATGCTAACTCTGAGGAGTCTACACTATGGTAAGATCCATCCAAGAGTGTCACTTGCACGCCAATCATAGGATATCCCGCAATTAAGCCTTTATCTAGGGTTTCTTTGGCACCCTTTTCCACTGCTGGTATGTATTGTTTAGGTACAGCACCACCAAAGATTTTGTCTACGAATGCAAATTCGCTTCCATCGTATAATGGGTCCACTTGAATCTTAACGTGACCATATTGACCATGACCGCCACTTTGTTTTTTATATTTAGACTCGGTTTCTGCGGAGCCTTTGATAGTTTCGCGGTATGGAATGTATGGAGTCACAAGTTTAGCTTGTACGCCGTATTTGCGGTCCATTTTATTGAGAATATGCTCGAGATGTACCTCGCCCATACAATCGATTTGTAATTGGCGGGCCTCAGCATTTTTCACTACTACGCAAGTAGGATCTTCTTCTGCTACCTTAAGAACAGCACTAGCTAATTTTTCCTCCTCACCTTTTTTCACTGGCTCCATAGCCACTGTGTATAGAGGTTGAGGGAAACGGATAGCATCGTATGTTACTTTAAAGTCAGGAGCAGTTAATGTATCCCCAGTCTTAGCATTAGCCAATTTCGGTATCACTACGATATCGCCAGCTTTAGCAGAGGATACAGGGATTTGTTGCTTCCCGATAAGGGTAACCATCTTGCCCCATTTTTCTTCTACGCCTTGATTTACATCAAAGAGGCGATCGCCTTCTTTGAGTTCACCAGAAAAGATACGTACAAAGCTTTGTTTGCCTGCGAATGGGTCTAACAACGTTTTAAATACGAATGCAGTTAATGGTTTATCTACATGTATTGCGCGTTGTTCGCCAGTTTCTGCATCAGTTGCGGTCATAACCTTTTTAGTTGCATCTGGCATGTAACGGATCATACGATCCAATACTTGATCTAAGCCAATACGAGATGTGGCACTACCACACATGATTGGGCACACACGGCCACTAATCATACCTTCACGCAAGCCTTGGCGAATTTCATCCAAGGATAATTCTTCGCCTTCTAAATATTTTTCCAACAATTCATCGCTACCTTCAGCCGCGGCTTCTACGGTCATTTCCCGAATTTCTTGAGCCTTTTCAATAAGGTGAGCTGGTACAGCGATTTCAGTTGGTTGGCCGTCCTTATAAGTAAACGCAGTCATTTTTGCTACGTCTACGACGCCTTCAAAGTTGGCGCCTTCACCGATAGGAATCTGCAATGGCATGATGCCTTTGCCAAATAATTCCCGCATTCTTTCAATAGTACCGAAGAAGTCGGCACCATCCACATCCATTTTATTGATAAATGCCATGCGTGGCATTTGTAATTCAACTGCATAATCCCATGCGCGAACTGTGTCAGTTTCTACACCAGATGTGGCGGATAGTACCATCAACATACCATCGCACGCACGCAAAGCAGCACGAACTTCGCCATGGAATTCATTGTAACCTGGAGTATCTACGAAGTTAACCTTATGGTCATGCCACTCACATGGAGCCATGCCCAACTGGATAGTTACGTTACGTTTAATTTCTTCCGGTTCAAAGTCCATGATATGTTTATTATCTTGACCTTTACCTACGAAATCAACCGCACCAGAGGTTAACAACAAGGATTCAACAAGAGCTGTTTTACCTGCACCATCGTGGGAAACAACAGCAACGTTTCTAATTTTATCACTACTGTACTCTTTCATCGGAATCGCCTCCTTATTGGCAAATTACGGCTTTTGCTAATACATTTCGACACTTCAATAGAAAAGTCCTCTTTTTATGGGAAAAATTTTCCCGAAAAAAGAGGACTATATAAAACTAAAATTCTCCCGTCCGTTTACCGTAGTGTTTGGAGTCTCCATTTTGCTTCCAACCCACGGTATCACCAATGGACATTACGCGACGTGTTAAGCAGTCTTTACATTGTTCTGCATTGTCGTCTACGCAAGGTTTATTATCGTATAGCAAGTATTTTGCACGGTGTTCTGGAATCGTAATGATAGGCATCAAAATATTCGCCCCAGCGGCTAACCCTTTTTCACGACCTAGTTTATCCAGTGCTTGCAACGCTGTAGTAGCCGCAATGTTTACGTCTTTCAAGAACAAGCGAGTCAAGGCAATCATCTTAAGACCTAGTTGAACGCGGCGGAGCTTGCCCGCTTCATCATCGATGCCCATCGCTAGAGCCTCTTGGCCTAGTGGCGTATCGTGATGCACTACATAAGGACCCATACCGATCATATCGATATCCATGTCGCGATAGAACAAGATATCGTTCACTAAATCTTCCTCCGTTTGACCAGGTAGACCGATCATAACGCCCGTACCTACTTGGAAGCCTACGCGGCGCAAACGACGTAAGCATTCTACGCGCGTTTCAAAGGAATGCAATTCATCTTGAGGGTGAATCTTGTGATATAGCTCTTTATTTGTTGTTTCAATGCGCAATAAGTAACGGCTCGCACCGGCTTCACGCATGCGGCGGTACGCCTCTTCGCTTTGTTCCCCTACGCACATCGTAATGCCTAGAGAACCATCGCCGATGGCCTTAATATCGCGAATGAGATCTACCACATAATCGACGAATATATCATCACTGCGTTCACCAGATTGTAGTGTAATGGAACCATATTCATGGTCATACGCCCACTGTGCCATCTTGATGATGTCTTCACGATTCATATCAAAGCGTTCCGCCTTGTCATTTTCACGACGGATACCGCAATAATTACAGTTCTTGATACATCGGTTCGAGAACTCGATGAGGCCCCGATAATACGCTACAGGCTTTACGTATTTCGCCTTTACTTCGTAAGCCTTTTTATATATTAACTGCAACTGTTCTTCATCAGTTACAGACATGAGAAATCGCAATTCTTCCTCGGTCAGCCATTCATCGCCGACAAGGTCTTTTGCGAGAATGTCTTGCACTTGCAAACAATCACTTCCTTTCATAACGAACCGTCATCGATTCGCTTGGTATGGTAATTGATTCTATGTCAGTGACACAAGTAAATCCATTAACTTCGCGCGGCAAATCCCGCACATGTTTCACTTGTCGAGTTAAACATTCGTGAGCCATCACACCGCGACTCATTTTCGAGGACGTACTCATCTGTTTAAACACATCGCCTCGTAATTCCCAGAATTCAACGGTTACCACCTTCGGATGATTCACCATTTTGGCATATTCTTTAGATGCTAGGTTTAGGATCCAATCTTCCTTGTGAAAGTATGCATCCACAGTTTCCCGCCATATGTCGTATAGATTAATACCTACCTTATCAACCATATCGAGACGATAATCGCGCACGCCCATCGTAGGCTCTACGACGCCGTACAACGCAGACATCACAACGAGATGGCTTTTACCAAAGGCCTTGGCCTCATCAGACAAGTTCTGCCAGTCTAAATATTTGAAAGCAATACCATCGTAGCTTTCACAAGCAAGACCTACTGGTTGCGACTCAAAATCTTGGTAGAAATCAAAGAGCGCCTGTGCCTTGTCATCCTTTAGTTTTAAAGCTTTACCAAGAGCCGTTACATCAAGAGATCGGACATGTTTTATGATCTCTTGTGTGATGTGCGGCTGAAATTGTCCGTCTCGAACTGCATGATTGTCCACACCGTTGTTAGCAGCATTAGTAATTGTTTTTGTCTTACTAGGAGAGAGGACGATTTTCATGAGATAATTCCGCCTTGATAGTTTCCTCTGTCAAATTGTCGATCAACTCAGGATTCCACAACATAAGAGGCACTGCCACAACGTGGCTCGCTTTCAATTCTTTACATAGTTTAATACATTCTTTGAGGTAGTCAGAATCTTCGTCCACAAGGTCACATACGATAACTACGTGACGACCTTTAAGATTGACACCTTCGTAATCGATGCTTTCCGCAGATACAGTAAGCATACCTGTTTCCAAGCGACCTTCGCTCATGTCGTTTAAACGAGACATCAACACATGCTCAAGCATAGTAGATACAGGTGTTACTACGCGACCAATACCAAGAAGAGCCTCAGGTTGTGCATGAACGATAACTGTTTTCTTCCGTTTATCCGTTCTGTACTCAACGAGAGCTTTTTCTAAAGCGCCGAAGAATACAAATAATTGCCAAGGATCAAAGGAACCAGTTTGGAACATGTCGATAACAGAACCGTCCTCGTCAATATTAAGGCGCGCCAATAATTCCTCTGCAATGTCGCTTACGACAGCAGTAAAATCAGATTGTATTGCATCTTGTAATTTAACTTCGTTTGCCATTAGGTCCTCCTAATTTCCATATATCACACTGCTAGGTATAATCTAACAGATATTACACTATCCTTAATTGTACCATATTTTATACCCCTCTTGGGTATTTAAAGATACACTTTTTACATAATAGATACATAAATATAGATGCATAACTGTAAATACATAAACATAGATACATAACCGTAAATACATAAACATAGATGCATAAATAGAAAAAGGACCGCCGAAGCGGT
>URZS01000051.1 GCA_900552445.1 uncultured Veillonella sp.
AAAGATTACTCAATTATACAATTCTTTCTCTGATTGTTTAAATACAAATAATGAAGAAGAAGTATGGTCGGTTTTCTGTAGTAATACCAAAACCAAGTTAAAACCGGACAGGACGAAGATGTTGAATGCGACCCATCTGGGAGGGATCCTGGAGCTATTTGACTTGGACGAAAATTGTCGTTTGTCATTGAATAAAACGCTTTATATTTACGAACCTAAATATGGTATTGCTGAAGGAGCAATTCCGGCGTATGTAGTTTCCAATGAAACGACTCAGATTGGTTTCGAAGATGTATATGCAACAAATAATAGTATTTATGCATTATTGCATAATAGAGGAAGCGAAGTTTTACCTTCAGAGATTACTGTATTTAGTTGGCAAGGACTTCCAACAAGTAAAATTAAGGCTAACCACGGTCTTGTAAATATAGTTGTGGATGAGAAAAACAATCTAATCTATGTAATTGCGGAAAATGAACAGAATGCTTATGAACTGTCTTGCTTATCTTTAAATTGATGTGTATTCTACAATTTTCAAGAATAAAGCAAGCTGTCTATAAACGGTTTTCCGCTTAAATAGATTCACTACGGGGTGATGCTACTAAAAAACAGAAAGAAGTTAAGAAACCAATCTTAAAACGGCAAATCACTTTACTAAAAGTTCTAAAACGCGAGAGGTAAACTTGCTCAGGTCAGTAATTAAAGTTCATCTTAGCACGCAAGATGTACATCTTACGCGCCAAGATAGACATCTTGCGCCTTAAGATGCGTATCTTGGCTGTCAAGATGAACTTAGACTGTATGAAGAAAATATTTTTCTAAGAATCATAAGATACTTTAATCTGCATCTTGTGGAATTTGAGTGTTAACTTCAATAACTTGCCATTGTGTTTCTTCTAAATCCGTACAATACATACATTGTCATGAATAAGCAGTATGTTAGTTATTATTTCTTTCAAAGGAATAAGAAGTTGATGCGTATAAAGGCAGAAAACCTATTTATACAAGTGTTGAAAGATGAAATGAAAAAGAAAGGGGAAGAATTGGATTTATTTTATTCTTTTTCAGGGATATCAAGTGACACGATACCTTTAACTATTTCGATTATGACCGAAACCGGATCCAGACAGTATAAAGTGGATGTTGCGAAGAGCCGGAAAAATCTTTCTCAGATATCGAGAGAACGTTCATTACACTCTGTTATTTGTTCCGAGAAGCAGTTATCTCCCATGACTTTGAGTCAGACCTGGGCGGATAGCCTGCAAACACGACATATTCTGGCAAGAGTTGCGATAGAAATAGTAACTACAGACTTGGAAAATAGGATCTTATATAGAAAAAGCCAAACTGTCAACCTGTCTCCAGAGTTGAAGTTTGTTGTTTATTTGGGGGAGAGATGTGAAATAGAGGTTTCCGGTTTTTTATTTTATACTTGGTGGTCGGTTTGTAGATATCATTTCTTTCCATTCGGAATGATTGTTGGTATAGCTTTGTGTTTGATTGTTTTTTTGATCTATTTGTTTAGGGTGAGAAAGCACTTGTTTAAAACACAGTCTGAGTGTGGACTATTGGTGGAGAAGCTAAACAAAGAAGAAGAAAAATTAGAAGAGTTAGAGAGTATATGGGATCAATATGCGCAACAGGTTGAAATGGAGCAATCTGATGCTCGGGAAAAGGACATGCTGTTGAAGGATCTGGAGCAAAAGTCAAAGGCGTACGAAGGGCAAATAGCGGAACTAAAAAAGGCAAAAGAACTGTTGGGAACAAAATCCTTGATCTATAAATTGAGTCCTATACTGACCTTTGATGTATATAAAAAGACACTGGAGTGCAATGAGGAAATAATTTCACTTAATCTCCAGTCCTATACTCTCTTGCTGGTTTTCTTAAATGCTACTGATTGTCAATTGACACGTAAGGAAATCGAGAAGTGTTTATCCGGAGGGAGTCGGGAGTGTTTCCGGACAGCTAAGCACCGCTTAGTTAAGGTACTTCAAATCGATCCTTCTATTTCTATTGTTCAGCACAATAGGGATCTTTTTCAGTTGCAACTGCCGGAAATTGAGGTCTTGTAGCGCTTTGTAACGCACTATATGGTGAGTATAAGAAAAATATGGCTTATATTTGCACGTATTTAAAACGTATATAGACATGAAAAACACTTTGGTATAACTTCCTGCATTGTTAATCTAATCTAATAAAGTTATGAAGAATATCTTGTTAACACTTCTCTTGTTTATACTTTTTTCATGTAAAAGTACTGGAGATAAAACCGACTGTGAAGTATTACATGTCGATTTGGTTGAACGCCCTGTTGCAACGGAAGAATTATTTTCTAAAATATCTGTCATTCCATTGGAAACCAATGATAGCTCCTTTCTTGTAAGGCCTGTGAAAGTTATTATTAAAGATAACAGATATTATATTGTCGATGAAGGGGTTCCGGCTGTGTTTTCTTTTGATGAAGAAGGGCATCTTTTGCATAAAATAGGTAAAAAGGGACAAGGTCCCGGAGAGTATCGTGAAATATACGATGCCGTTATTAAAGAAAAAGAAAATGCAGTGTATATGCTATCTCCATTTGGCTCTCTTTATGTGTATTCTCTGGATGGAAAATTCATAAAAGAAATAGAACTGCCAACGAGGGCAAATTATCAATTGATAGAGGAGCTGGAGAGTAAGTATTTCGTTACATGGACACTACCTGCCTCTGAGAATGATAATTGTATCAGCGTTATTTCTAAAGAGTCTTCCAAGAATGTGAAAGAATTTTGGCATGTTCCTCCCGTTCTCACTACTCTGAATTCTAAACCTTTTTATAATTATGAACATAAAGTATATTTTTCCAATCCTTATCAAAATGAAGTATATGAAGTAAGGACAGATAGCTTACGGGTTGCATACCGTTGGGATTTTGGAAAAGATAATCTTGATTTGAAGGAGTATGGATTCACTTTATTAGAGGATAAAAAGGTTGAAGAATATAAATTAAAAGAATTATTCGAAAAAGACGCAGCTTCTAATGGTGGTGTTCGTACGTACTTCCAATGGGACCCAGCTAAAGGTCGTGAAGAAAATATTTCTAACACAGCTAATGCTGATATCGGTATTACATTCCCATTCTGCGGTATTGCTGAAACAGCTACTGTAGTACAAGCATCTGGTGAAGAATCTGGTCGTGCAATCAGCTTGTTGCCAGAAACTCATGTTGCTGTATTATATACTGATACAATCAACCCACGCATGACACAAGTTATGGAACATTTGGCTGAACGTTATCATAACGATCCATCCAAATTCCCTACAAATATTTGCTTGATTTCCGGTCCGTCTCGTACGGCTGATATCGAGTTGGTAACTGTAGATGGTGCTCATGGTCCTATCCGCGTTACATATATCTTAGTTAATAGATAATATAATAACTAGATACAATAAAGGCGATCTTTCTTGGAAGGTCGCCTTTTATCTGTCTGTATATTATATTGCAAAATAAAAATATATTTTATTATAAAATCACGAATATTGTACTTGTATTTTTTTCGATATATGCTATACTAAGTTCATAACCTATTATTGTGATATGAATTAAAAGAGGTGTATTATGAATATTCCATTCTTTACAGATTACCTCATGTTAAGCAATCCACTAAGTATTGGTATTATCGCGGTGTTTGTACTTGCGTTAATTGGTATTTATGTGTTGCAACGCAAGGGCACATCCTTCGGTAATCTCGTTATTATTGGTACTATTGTCGGTGCCGTACTTGGTATAGCAGTTCAAGTTATTGCTGGTTTCCCTGATGATCCAACTAAAGTTGTTTATATCAAGGAAAGTACGAAGTGGTTCTCCCTAGTAGGTGGTGGCTTCATCGACTTAATCCGCATGCTTGTTATTCCTATCGTTTTTATCTCCATTGTACACGTTATCTTGCACATGGAAGCAGGTGCTAATCTTAAAAAGTTAGTAGTGGCAATGGTTTCTACAAACCTCGGCATGGTAGCAGTGGCTGCTGTGGTTGGCCTTATCTTAGGTAACGCCTTTGGTTTAGGTCAAGGCTTTGATATCGTTGAATCCGGTAAAAAGATTCGTGAAATTAAACCGATGGTTGATACATTCCGTGCTTTGATTCCAAGCAACCCAATCCAAGCGGCTGCTGAAACAAATGTTATCGGTATCGTAGTATTTGCGATTATCTTAGGTAGCGTAGCTCGTCTATTGAAACAAACTGGCACAAACTCCATGGAGATGTTCACTAAACTGTTTGATGAGCTTCACCAATTGATTTCTTGGGTGGCAGACTTCATCATTGGCCTTATGCCATACGGCGTAGTTGCATTGTTAGCATCTACATTGGCAACTCGTGGCCTACAAGCTATCCTTGATATGGGCTTATTCGTAGTATTACTTTACGTTGGTATCTTGATTATGTTCGTTGTTCAAGCTATCTTGATTGCTAGCTTTGGCTACAACCCGATTACATACTTCAAGAAAGCGAAAGCTCCATTATTGTTGGCTTTCACATCCCGTTCCTCTATGGGCGTATTGCCGTTGACTGTTGAAACATTGACAAAACGTCTTGGTGTAAATGCAACAACTGCTAATACAGTAGCATCCTTCGGTACTACTGCAGGCATGCAAGGTTGTGCCGGCGTATTCCCAGCACTTGTTGTAGTGTACATTTCTAACGTAGCGAATATTCCATTCGATATGACTATGTACATCATGAGTGTTATCGTTATCGCAATCGGTTCCGTTGGTATCGCAGGTGTTCCTGGTACTGCTACAATGGCTGCATCTGTATCCCTTAGTGGTACAGGCCTTGGTGCGTACTTCACATCTATCAGCCCAATCCTTGCTATCGATCCATTGATCGACATGGGCCGTACATGCTTGAACGTATCTGGTTCCTTAACAAATGCTCTCGTAGTAGATAAAATCATGGGTACTATCGATAAAGAGGCTTATGATAACCCTAACGAAGGTCGCGTATAATCCTCAAGTGTAGGACATGACCTGAACTAGTTAATCTAGTACCGTTACTATAATTTCAGAACTTAACATAAAAGAACAGCTTTCGGGCTGTTCTTTTTTTGTCTTTAATGTTCTAGTGATAATGATTTTAAAAGTAATAATTATTACAGATTGTAAACCATGTCATTAATAATCGGTATTGAAATTGTGAGCTTAGCTACAAACATACCCATTCGTGTATGGTATACTAACCCTTACAAAGTTATAAATTATGCTTAATAGATATAAGCCAAGAGGGTAATAGTATGATTACACAAGAGTTGAAAGATCGATTAATTGCAGATTATCCAAAGTTTGAAGATATGACGCATAAGTTTTATAAAAAAGAAATGTCTATTGCTGATTATAAGGGTGAATCTGGTGCGTTTGGTAGCTATGCGGAACGCGGGGCTAACTCTAGTATGAGCCGTTGGCGTTTTAATGGAGGCCGCATGACGCGTGAGCATATGCAGTTTTTGGCGGACTCCATTCGTAAATATAACTTACAGCATGTGCACTTTACGACTGGTCAATGCTTACAAATGCATGGTCTTGATGGTGATACAATACTCAATCTTTTTAAAGAGTGTCATGAACATGGTATTTATAATCGTGGTGCTGGTGGTGATAACCCAAATGTGGTAGCCAGTATTCTAAGGGGCATTGATCCTCGAGAAACCCTAGATATTACGCCTTATGCGGCGGCTATTAGCGAGTTCCTCATGGAGCAAATGTTTTATATCAAGCTTCCCCGTAAATTTAAAATGGCTATCGACAATGGTTTTGACAGTACGCCGCACACAACATTTAAAGATCTTGGATTTAATCTAACAAAATATAATACCTTTGATGTCTATGCTTGTGGTGGCTTAGGGCCGAACCCTCGCATGGGGATTCCTGTGGCTCACGATGTGCAACCTGAGGATGTATTGTATTATGTGAAAGCTATGCTTATGGTCTTTGCTAATCACGGTAACTTCAAGAACCGTGGTAAAGCTCGTACACGTTACATGCCGGCTGAAATGGGTGGAGCCGAAGCTTTCATCAAAACCTATGAAGAAACCTTGGCTATGGTAAAAGAGGTAGAACAGCTAACGATAAACCCTGCTGATTACGCCTATGAAATTACAAAAACAGGTAAACGTGATGATTCTGTTGTGAACCATCGCATTCATCGGCAAAAACAAGAAGGCCTTTACTATGTGGAATACCATCCAGTAGGTGGCGATGCAAATGTAGAACATCTATTGGCAGCTCTTGATTATGCAGTAACCTTAGACCAAGTTGAAGCTCGTATTGCACCTGATCAATCACTGTATTTTATTAATCTCACTGCTGATGAAGCACGTAAGATTGCAAATTTGACAGACGATAGTGCTATCAACGAATTCCGGCGCTCCGTATCCTGTGTGGGCTCTACAGTATGCCAAATCGGGATTCAAGACTCCAATGGTCTATTAAAAGCTATCTTTACACACCTTGAAGAGAAGGGTATAGACACCAGAAAACTCCCTCGTTTACACATCTCTGGCTGTCCACACTCCTGTGGTACACACCAAATTGGTGAAATCGGCTTCCACGGCTCTGTTAAACTAGTAGATAAAAAGCCTACCACATCCTTTATGCTAGTTGATGGCGGGTCTGAACACATGGGCTCCGAAAACTTTGGTAAAATGGCAGGGCACATTGTGGCTACAAAAATTCCTGAATTTATGGAAGCGTTGGCAAATAAACTAAACGAAGCTCCAGAACCTGACTTTGGAAGCTGGAGACTCACACACAAAGGGGAATACATGGAACTTATAAAAGCATTTGAGTAAATGCTTTCTTCGCTTGTGATGGGGCCCACCATATAAGCTGTAGTTAAGTCACTTGCTATGGGGCCCCGTTTCATCACGACAACTCAATTAAAAATAAAACTAGGTATTCCCTTGCTCCGTCCTTCGTAAAGTCGCTGCAGAAATACCTAGTTTTATTTTTATAACACCTGCTATGGAACAGTCCCATAGCAAGCGACTAAGTTCCCTCCATATATTGCTGACACCCCATCACAAGCTACATATGATATTTACTCAATATGCTTTTATATGATGGGGAAGGGAAAGACTAGCCTTCGGCTAGTCCTTCCCAAACGGTGGGCGTGGCGCCACTACTCTAAAGCCTTTTTATATAAATCAAT
>URZS01000052.1 GCA_900552445.1 uncultured Veillonella sp.
GTTCGTTAGTAGTAATATCCGTATTTTCTAAACCGATGTTAGCTGTATTTGGTTTGCGACCTGTAGCATATAAAACGGCATCAAACGTATAGTTTTGACCATTTGCCGTGATAACAGGTTTGTTGCCATCATTAGATACAGAGTTTAATGTTACATCATTAAGAATAGTAATGCCTTGCTCAGTTAAGTACTCGTTAGCTAATTCTTGTACGATAGGTTCTTCACATTTTAAGATGCTAGATTCAATATTAAATACTGTTACCTTTGTACCTAGTTTAGCATATAGGCTGGCAAATTCAAGGCCGATAGGGCCCGCACCGATGACGCCTAGTGTAATTGGTTGAGGAGATAGCTGTTGAATTTCTGTACTGTTATAGAAGCCTGTTGCTGTGTCAATGCCATCAATATTAGGTTTAACTGCTACAGCACCAGTGTTAATAATAATTGTTTCACCTGATAAGATGATTTTATCTTCCCCAGCGGTAACGGCGATTTCTTTATTGCTAATGAATTCACCATGACCAGTATATACATCGACATGTTCATTTGTGTCTAACATAGCGAAGTTTTTATTGCGTAAACGAGAGGTAACTACGTTGCGTTGGTTTAGTACTTGATCATAAGATAAACCTTTTGATGCAGCTATAATCATCGTTTTAGTTGGGATACATGCAATATTAATACATGTGCCACCATACATAAGTGGGTTTTCTTCAATCATAGCTACAGATTTGCCCATAGAGCCAAATTTAGCTGCTAATGTTTTACCGGCTTTGCCGAAACCTAGGACGATAAGATCATAATGTTTGGTATTCATAAAATACCTCCTGTTTTAATATATTGAAAATATTAGATGTTTATATTATAGCACTTTATTAAAGATATAAAAGTAAAAAATAAAAATTATTAATATTGTGTGTTAAGTATTTCTACTTGACACATCTTTTTTTATGCTGTAGTATATGTAAAGTAATATGACTTGACAGTGATGGAGGTGGCGAAATGGAAGAACGAGTACTGATCAGTTTGCTCTTAGATTTCTATGGGCCATTATTGACGGACAAGCAGCGCATGTCCTTACAACTTCACCACGAAGACGATATGTCCCTTGGCGAAATCGCTGAGGAATTAGGTGTATCACGGCAGGCTGTACACGATAATTTACAGCGTGCTCGACACATTTTAAACGATTACGAATCTAAATTACACTTGGTAGCACAATATGAACAGCGTGAAGGACTGCTTTCACAGTTGAAAGAAACCTTGCCTAAAGAGGTACTAGCGGAGACTAAGGTACAACAAGTATTGGCGCAAATGGAGGGATATTATGGCATTTGATAGCTTGTCAGAAAAACTGCAAGAAGCCTTTCAATCCTTAAAAGGGAAGGGCAAAATTACAGAAGAAGATGTCAATCTTGCGTTGCGTCAAGTACGTACGGCACTTTTAGAAGCGGACGTTAACTTTATGGTTGCAAAGGACTTTGTTAAGTCCATCAAGGAAAAGGCCCTCGGTGAAGAGGTGTTCGGTTCTTTGAACCCAGCGCAAACGGTTATTAAAATCGTAAATGATGAATTAACGGCTCTCTTAGGCGGTACACAAAGTCGTATCATGATTGCTAGCAAGCCTCCAACAATTATCATGCTCGTTGGTTTGCAAGGTGCTGGTAAGACTACAACAGCTGGTAAATTGGCAGTATACCTTCGTAAACAAGGTAAGCATCCAATGCTCGTAGCTGCCGACGTATATCGTCCAGCTGCGATTACTCAATTGCAAGTAGTAGGTAAGCAAATCGATATTCCCGTATTTGCTGATGAAACACCTGGTGCTAATCCAGTAGATATTGCGCGTCGCGCTGTAGAGCAAAGCACGCATATGTTGAAAGATGTTGTTATCATCGATACAGCGGGTCGTTTGGCAATTGACGAAGTCCTCATGGATGAGTTATCCAATATTAAAGCTGCTGTTCGACCTCATGAAATTCTACTCGTTGTAGACTCCATGATCGGTCAAGATGCAGTAACAACAGCACAAACGTTTAATGAAAAATTAGGCGTTGATGGTGTTATCCTTACTAAACTCGATGGTGATGCGCGCGGTGGTGCTGCATTATCTATCAAAGCTGTAACAGGCTTGCCAATCAAGTTCACTGGTGTGAGCGAAAAAATGGATGGTTTCGATGTATTCTATCCAGACCGCATGGCTTCTCGTATTCTCGATTTAGGCGACTTTAAAACATTGATCGAAAATGTTCAAGGCGCTATCGATGAAGAAGAAGCTCGTGAAATGGCTAAGAAAATGGCGAAAAACAATTTCACCTTGGATGATTTCTTGAAACAGATGAATCAGGTGAGAAAGTTAGGGCCATTACAAAATATTATTGGTATGTTGCCAGGCATGGGACAAATTAAGGATCAATTGAAAGACCTTGATTTGAACAGTAAAGAGGTGCGCCGCATTGAGGCCATCATTACATCTATGACGGCAGCAGAGCGAGAAAATCCAAATATTCTTAATGGTTCTCGCCGCAAACGTATTGCATTAGGTTCTGGTACTCAGGTACAAGATGTAAATCGCTTGTTGAAACAATTTGAGGAAGCGCGGAAGATGATGAAGCGCATGCAAGGTTTACGTGGCGGTAAGGGCGGCTTCCCTGGAATGCCTAAATTACCGTTTATGTAATACATGGGCAGGGGCGCTGAACCTGTCCATCCACATCAGTATAAGGAGGTGAATTTCACATGTTAAAAATTCGTTTGACTCGTTTAGGTGCTAAAAAAGCTCCTTTCTACCGTATCGTTGTTGCTGACGCACGTGCTCCACGTGAAGGTCGTCCTGTTGACACTATTGGTCAATATGATGCTACTAAACAACCAGCTATCGTTAATGTAGACGAAGAAAAAGCTTTGGCTTGGTTAGCTAAAGGTGCTCAGCCTACTGACACTGTTCGCTCCTTGTTCAAAAAACAAGGCGTTATGCAAAAATTTGCTGACGCTAAAAAGTAATTAATAGAGAGGCATACTGTGATGATAGAATTAATTTCATTAATTGCGAAATCATTAGTGAAGCAGCCTGATGCCGTATCTGTTACCATGGTCCAAAAGGGGAATATGGAGGTTTACGAACTTCACGTAGCTCCAGAGGATATGGGCAAAGTCATCGGAAAGCAAGGACGAATTGCGAAGGCGATTCGCGCTGTGGTGAAAGCGGCGGCTATTAAAGAGAACAAAAAGATATCTGTTGATATTGTCTAAAAGGGAGTGTTCCAATGGAAGAAATGACATTACGTGTCCCTGTAGCAGTAAAAGCAAAAGTAACAGAAGACTTGAAAGCGAAAATTGTATCCGATCTTGAAACTCGCCTTGATATGGTGAATAAAGATTTGGAAGCAATTGAGTTCCAAGCCCAACGTATTTTGGCTGATGCGGCTAAAGTTGATGCAACAAGTCTTACTGCTATTCGTCAACAAATCGACGAAGAAAAAAATAAACGCTTGGCTTTCAAAGAAGAAGTAACAGCTAAATTGAAAGACGCTCAAGGTTTAGCTTTGGGAACTGAAATTCCTCAAGGTACTTTAGAGCAAACAGTTACCGTTAAAATCGGGGATGATTTGGATGCCATGATGGGCGCTGAAATCCTATTAGAAGACGGTAAAATCGTTGCGTTTCGTCAATAATGAAACATAACGATTTCATCACAATAGGTGTTATCATCGCCCCGCACGGCGTGCGGGGTGATCTTCGTATTATGCCTCAAACCGATTTTCCAGAACGGTTTATGCATATGGATGCCTGTTACATCGATGGTAAAGAATACCACGTTGCATCCGCACGATTTCATAAGCAATTTGTACTAGCATCCTTTAAGGAAATTCCAGATCGTAACACGGCTGAACTATTTAGTAAAAAACAAATTCAAGTTCGTCGTGAAGATTTGGTAGAATTGCCAGAAGGTCGCTACTACATCTTTGATATTATTGGTCTTGAGGTTCAAGATACTAAGGGTAACCTGCTTGGCACAGTTACCGATGTGTTGCAACCTGGTGCTAATGATGTCTATGTGGTTTCCAAAGATGGGGAACCAGATCAATTATTTGCAGCCATTGAAGAGGTCGTTAAAGACATCGATGTGGAAAATAAATTGATGATCGTAGATCCGCCTGAATGGATATAATCCTTTAGGCGGTTTTATTTTATCTACATATAGGTATATTATGGTAAAAGTTATATAATATAGCTATATATAGATAATGCTAATGAGTTTATGTGAGTTAATAAGTACAGAGGACGGTCTATGCGTATCGATATCGTATCTTTATTTCCTGAGTTTTTTGATGCTTTTTTTAGTCATTCCATCATAAAACGGGCTATCGAAGCGGAACGCTTATCTGTGGGCGTAACTAACCCTCGGGACTTTAGTCATAATAAACATGGTCAAGTAGATGATACGCCCTATGGTGGCGGTGCAGGTATGCTCATGATGGCACCTCCTATTTTTGAAGCGGTAGAAACTGTTATTGCTCAATATGATAGCCATATTAATAGTGCCTATTCCGTAGATGAGATGTGTGATGAAATGAGCCTTATTGGTAATCCTAGTGAAAGTGTACGACGTCGTGTTATTTTTATGGGGCCTACAGGTCAGCCGTTTACACAAGAAAAAGCTCGTGAACTAGCGACGTATGATCAATTGGTGCTCATTTGTGGTCATTATGAAGGTGTAGACTACCGTGTAGAGGAACATTTAGTAGACGAAACGATTTCTATTGGCGATTATGTATTAACTGGTGGTGAATTGCCAGCTATGGTTGTGGCCGATGCAGTAGCGCGTATGATTCCCGGTGTATTAGGCGCAGCTAGTGGGGCCCAAGAGGATTCATTTTATGAACCTTTATTAGAATGTCCTCAATATACAAAGCCTCCAGAATTCAGAGGATGGGGTGTTCCTGACGTATTGCGTAGTGGTCATCATAAAAATATTGCTACCTGGCGACAAAAGGAAGCCTTAAAGCGGACACGATTATTGCGGCCCGATTTATTGGAACGACCATTAACAAAAGAAGAAGTTAAACTTTTAAAAGAGATTATTGCTGAAGAGTCTGAAAGAGATAAAGGTGAAGTATGAAAGCTTTAGTATTAGGTGCTACTGGTGCAGTAGGCCGCCATATTGTAGAATCATTGATTGACAATCATGAAATTCAAGAAATTCATGTATTTGTACGTCGTCAAGTTACGTACACATCTCCAAAAGTAACAGTTCATATTGTTAATTTTGATGAACCTCGTGAATGGGCACACTTAGTAACAGGAGATATTTTATTCTCTGCTATGGGTACAAATCGTAAACAAGCAGGCTCTAAAGAAGCACAATGGACAGTCGATTATACATACCAGTACGAAATGGCTCGCATTGCAGCTCAAAATGGAGTAAAAAAATATGGATTAGTGTCCTCTTTAGGGGCGAATCCAAAATCGAAATTCTTTTATCTGTCTATGAAAGGACAATTGGAAGAGGTCATCTTAGAACTTCCGTTTGAAGCGATTGTTATTGCTCGTCCAGCTACCTTGATTCGAGAAGAACCTAAATTGGTAGAGCGTATTAGCTGTGCTGTATTGGGGGTCATTAATAAAGCACGTGTATTAATGAGTCAAGAGCCTGTAAAAACTGCTGATGTAGCTAAGATTCTTGTAACAGCTACCATGGGGCAACAATATGGTATATCTATTATTGAAAATGAAATGATTCATGAACGTGCAAGCTACTTTAAAGCTTAATTTCATTAAATCCCGTTTAGGAGAGAGAGTAGTTTAGATATGTATATAGGTTATTGCTACTCTAACGAGGTTGTTTATGGAGTTTAATTGTTACGATGTCCTTGAGGTTCAGGGCAGCCGATATGTAATAACTGAAAAAATTAAATATAATGAGATTATTCCAAAAGCTGATCAGGAACAAGCCTATAAGGCTAAGCCGTCTATGCAAAAGTCTCCTGGTGATTATTGGCATGAATATGGACTAGAGGCTGTTGAGGGAATCGATAAAATATGGTTAACCATTGAGTATAATGATAATGAATGGTGTACCGTATCTAGAACATCCTTTCATACACGGCCGGGGAAAGATTTTACATTACATCAAATCGGTTTGGAAAAGGTGGTAGCTGTAGATGGTGATAGTGGTGCGTCCGTAGGTGATCGAGCTGGATATAAGGAATATCAATTGCCCTGTGAAGGGGGCGCTAGCGTATTCTTTGAAGAAAACTGGTTCAAAGGGGAGAAAATGTTTGCCGAAGGGGCACGAGTCCCTTTGATAAATATTCGCCTCTGTAATGATGCGGCAGCTAACGCTATTCGTAAAAAGAAACGCAATCAACGCCTGAAAGAACGACTACAAGGAATTGCTATGGCCCTTGGATGCGGCGCATTATTTATGATGTGCCTTGTTAGCTGGGATTCTGATCTTTCTTGGCATAGTATACGTGGTACCTTTGGATTCCCTTATACTGCAAAGGAGCATATGCATGATACATCCGTCTATTATACTAAGACGGATTCAGATAATGAATATGTATATACTTCTAGTTTGGATCCTGTGAGTACCGCCTTAGATTTAATTGAATCTTTGGACGGGGATATTAAAAATGAAGGTGAGAGCTTACAAGAAGGTCGTGAAGTCATTGTATTCTATGATGCTAAGTCTGCCTATATTATCACTAACGTAGATGGGCAAACCCGGGTTAAGGTGTGTGAACCAGGAAAGTTGACGCCAGACGAGCAGGAGCTCATTAATAGTACAATGAAAAAGACACATATGCTTGATTCTTATGCCTATATGGTTCGTCAACGAGATAGTGGGGGGCGCGAGAAATTCCTTAATATACACAATCTTAATGAAGCTGATAAGGCTTATATGTTTAACCGTTGACTATGAATATAAAGGAACAATCTTAGGAGGTTTATCATGATTTTTATTCCGGATGTATTATTGACGATTTTTTATGCTTGTTTTGGAATTTTCTTAATGTTAACTGCCAACACTATTATTGATTTCTTTGTACCAGGTAAATTTAGTGAAGAAATTAAACGTGGTAACTGTGCTGTAGCCTGGCTATCTGCAGGTTCCTTTATCGGTATTGG
>URZS01000053.1 GCA_900552445.1 uncultured Veillonella sp.
ACTTTACAGTGCAACACAAGGTACTATGAACGAATTAGCATCTACTAAAACACGTGTAGATCGTGTAGGTGCAATGGGCGCAGCTATGGCTTCCTTGAAACCATACTATGTAGATGGAACTGAAAAAGGTCAAATCATGGCTGGCGTTGGCTTGTATCACGGTGAAAAAGCGCTTGCGCTTGGGTATGGTTATGCACCAAATGATAAATTGTTCTTAAATGCTTCCGTAGGTATTGCTAAAGAAGAGCAAATGTATGGTATGGGCGCTACATGGCGTGTAGGTGCTGGTGAAAGCCTCGTTAAGAAAAACAACCAAGCAATGGAAGAACTTAAAGAGGAAAACCAAGAACTTCAAAATCGCGTAGATAAACTAGAAGCTCTCGTACAACAACTTTTAGAGCAAAAATCTAAATAAGATACATAGTTTTATCAGTAAAAATCTATAAACATGTAAATTTTATAGATCCGTAAAAGGTATAAGCTATGATCAAAAATACCCTATGTCATTATTGGCATAGGGTGTCTTATATAAGAAAAGGACTAGAACCCTAGAGTTCTAGTCCTTTTGTCATATGTACTAGTATTAAACTAGCTTTTACAATTATTTTTTCAAGCTTGGTTTTACAAGTGCCAAGATGAAGCAAGCCACAACGGAACCGATTGCGATGGATGCAAGGTATAGAAGTGGGTTGCCGATTGTAGGTACTACGAAGATACCACCGTGTGGAGCGCGTAGTGTACATTCGAAGAACATGGACAACGCACCAGCTGTACCAGCACCGATGATGCAAGCTGGCAATACGCGAACAGGATCAGCCGCTGCAAATGGGATGGCACCTTCTGTGATGAAGGAAAGGCCCATGATGTAGTTTGTGATACCAGATTTACGTTCAGCCTCTGTGAAGCGGCTAGGGAAGAATGTAGTACAAAGAGCGATTGCCAATGGAGGAACCATACCGCCTGCCATTACAGCCGCCATGATACCATATTCACCAGTAGCAAGTGCGCCAGTACCGATAACATAAGCCGCTTTGTTTACAGGACCGCCCATATCAACGGACATCATAGCACCAAAGATGAGACCTAACAATAAGCGGCTAGTAGTGCCCATGGATTGTAAGGAGTCCATTAACCAGTGGTTAAGTGCGGATACAGGAGGATTGATTACGAAAGTTATAGCTAAACCTATGAACAATACGCCCAGTACCGGGTAGAAAAGGACTGGTTTTGTACCTTCTAAAGCTTGAGGCAAACCAGATACTAACTTCTTAACTAATAATACTAAATAACCTGCTGCAAAGCCGGCAATCAATGCGCCAAGGAATCCAGAGCCACCTTGGTTAGCCAATAAGCCACCAACGAAACCAGCTACAAGACCTGGACGGTCAGCAATACTCATAGCGATGTAACCAGCCAATACTGGTAACATGAAGCCAAAGGAAGCACCACCAATTTGCATAAAGAATGCAGAAAGAGGATTGCCGGAGCCAAAGTTCTTAGGATTCACAGGATCTAATGTGTCGAATAAGAAGGCGAGGGCAATCAAGATACCGCCACCAATAACGAATGGCAACATGTGAGATACGCCGTTCATCAAGTGCTTGTAGATTTGACGACCTATGCTGTCAGATGAACTAGCAGCGATTTCAGTAGCTTCGCGGTCTGCTGCAGATGCTTGGTATATAGCTGCTGTGCCGGACATGGCTTCTGTCAAAAGCTCTTCTGCTTTATTAATACCGTTCGCAACCTTAGTTTGAATCATAGGCTTGCCGTTGAAGCGAGCCATTTCTACTTGGCGGTCAGAAGCGACGATAATGCATTTAGCATGAGCGATTTCTTCTGCTGTAAGCGCATCTTTCACACCAGAGGCGCCGTTCTTTTCAACCTTCAAGGAAATGCCCATTTCTTTGGCTTTTCGTTCTAAAGATTCAGCAGCCATGTAGGTATGAGCAATACCAGTAGGGCAACCAGTTACAGCTAGTACATCGTAATGTGGATTCTCTACAGTGACTTTTTCAACTGCTGCAGCCGTTCCAGCCGCTACAGCTGCTGTGCTAGCGTCACCTACTTCAGCTTCCTCTGCTTTCGGTTCTGCCGTTTTGATGAAACCTTCAACAGATGGATCAAAGTTACCTTGTTCTTTAGCTGTTACGAGTTCCAAGAAGCGTTCTACCGTTGGAGCAGCGATGAGGGCTTCTTTGAAATCAGGGTCGATAACCATCATAGCTAATTGGCTCAATACCTCTACATGAGTGTCCGCTGCGCCTTCTGGTGCAGCAATCATGAAGAATAAACGAGATGGTTGACCGTCGAGTGCTTCGAAGTCTACGCCGTGAGGCACAACCATAGCTGCAAGACCTGCTTCTTTTACGCCTGCGGATTTAGCATGTGGTGTAGCGATGCCGTCGCCAAGGCCGGTAGATCCAGATTCTTCACGAGCGAACACGGCTGCTAAGTACTCACCTTTGTCGATGAGGTTGCCGCCTTTTTCCATTAACTCGCCTAAGGTATAAATAGCGTCAGCCTTTGTAACAGGGTCTGCATTTAGCAGGACGGATTGAGGTTTTAATAAATCAGTGATTTGCATATATGTACTCCTTGATTTAAATAAAATGTAAAACTAGTTAACTCGTACTTGTGAAAGTAATGCTTCTACTTCCGCTAGTGTAGCGAGGTTTTCAGAGTAAGCAGAGGCAGAGCCACTGGAGATACCCCAGTACAGTGCCTCTTGTAAATCGCCTGTCTTTTCAAAGCCTGTAATAAAGCCTGCTACCATGGAGTCGCCAGCGCCTACAGAATTTACGAGTGTCCCCTTAGGGGCAGGACTCGTATATACAGTGCCATCAGCTGCGACCAAGATAGCTCCCTCACCAGCCATAGAGATAAGCACATGCTGTGCGCCTTTCTCTTGCAATGCTTTCGCCGCTTCTATGAGGTCATCCTTTGTAGAAAGGGGACGACCAAAGATTTCGCTAAGTTCATGATTGTTAGGTTTAATCAAGAACGGTTTATATGGCAATACTCGTGTAAGTAAATCCTTTGTAGCATCTACGACGATACGAATGTTTTTATGTTGTAAGCGCTCCATAATGAGCTCGTACATATCGCTAGGTAAGCTAGAAGGAATACTGCCTGCCAGAATCAGTGTGTCTTGTTCTGTCAAAGAGTCGAGCTGTTTGTAGAGTGCTTCTAATTCGTCGGACCCAATGATAGGGCCACGGCCGTTGATCTCTGTTTCCTCATCAGAGGCTTTCACCTTAACATTGATGCGGGTTAATCCTTCGCGGAGGCGAATGAAATCTTCTTTTACGCCGAAGCTATTGAGCTGTGTAACGATTTCTTCACCTGTAAAGCCGGCGATAAAACCGAGTGCCGTAGTATCCATGCCCAAGTTGTTGAGCACGATAGATACATTGATACCCTTGCCGCCACCAAGAACGTATTCTTGGGTTGTACGATTAATGGTGCCCGTCTTGAGTTGGTCAAGGCGTACGATATAATCGAGGGCTGGGTTAAAGGTAATGGTGTAAATCATACAAATTCCCCTTGATAAGATAAATTAATTAGCCTGCGATTGGCAAATCTTGTAATTAGCCTCTGATTGGCTAATCTTGTAATTAGCCTATGATTGGCTAATCCTATAATTAGCGTATGATTGGTTGATCTTGCTTCCGTAATCGTAGCCAATATATGATTGGTACGAGATATAGGAAGAAGGTGAATGGCACATAGCCTGCTATGCTAGTCCCCATCATAACTACAGGTACATAAGCGGCGATGTTCCATGGTAGTAAGGGGGCAATGACGATGCCACTATTTTCAAAGTCGAGCATCACTTCTTCATCTTGAATACCCCGTTTTGCGTAGGTAATACGCATAATAGAATGTGTCATCACAACCGCGATAGATTGACTACAACCTACAGCGCCGGTTAAGAGTGCGAGGCCTACATTGGCAGCAAATACATCGCTCCGCGTTTTAGCTCGTTCCAATAGTTGTCTAACATCATTCCAGAAGCCAACCCCTTCGAGCATACCTGAAATGGCAGTGGCCATAAAGATGGATAATGTAGGGATGAACATAGTTTGCAATCCACCGCCGTGAATGATATCTGCTAGTGGATTGTAATGAGGTAGTTCAAAGCCTGTTAAGGTATACCAGCCTAGTTCGGAAAGGGTAGCTCCTTGATTTGTATAAGCTAGAATTGCTGCTGCTAATGCACTGAGGCCGATAGGCCATCGGATAGATACTTTCAAAGGCAATAGACCGATGACGATCATCACTGGAATCCATAAGGTCCAATCGATGTTGAACACAAAGTGGATTGTATCGGACAGCAAGCTATTAGCATAGTTGAGCGGGAACCACTGAGATAGTAATAGATACAGCACTGTGGAAATCACAAGTGCTGGCAGACCATCCTTAAACATAATAGGGATATTGGTTGGTACCTTTGTATGCGTTAAAGTCGCTACGAGAGAGGCACTAGAGGATAAAGGACCATTCCGATCCCCAAAGTACGCTCCTGCTATAATGGCGCCTGCTACGATATCCTCTGGAATATTACCAGCCCTTGCCATCGTGATGAGCACGATACCCATGGTACCCACAGTTCCTAGTGCTGTGCCTAATAGCATGCTCACTAAGGCAGTTAATAAGAAGGCGGAGGGAATGAAGATAGACGGACTAATTAAATCGATGCCCGTAGCAATAATCATAGGGATAATGCCTGCAGCTTGCCACATGGCGATGAGCCAACCGATAAGGAGGAAGATTTGCATCACTACGATGGACGTTTTAGCACCTGTCCACGATAGGTTTAACAGCTCCTTTGGTTGATATCCTTTGCGATAAAATACAAAGGCCATAATACACCATACTGCAATTAAGGCGAAGCCGATAGCAATGCCGTTAGCGAGTGCTATGATGATGACAAGTATGGATGCTAGTAAGCCTATGAGGGGCTCTACATTACTCGGCATGAGCGTACGGCCTTGTTGGTATTTTAGGAACGCATTTAATATGAGTTGTAACCACTTCATCTTAGTCGATAGGAAGTTCTGTTTCGAAGACTTCCTCGGCAGGTCCTGTCATGAGCACCGTGCCATCCTCCAAGTATGAAATATGTAATGTCCCTAAATAAAGTTCTACATCTACTTCGCGACCTGTTAATCCTTTTTCAAAGGACATAACTGCAGAGGCACAAGAGCCTGTACCGCATGCTAATGTAGCACCTGCGCCGCGTTCCCAAGTGCGCACCTTGATATGCTTGTCGTTTACAACCTCGATGTAGTTAACATTTGTATTGGATGGGAATGCATCGTGCTTTTCAAGGATAGGCCCTTGTGTTGTTACCGGTGCTTTTGTAATATTGTCGATGAACACCTCTGTGTGCGGTACACCGAGCAATACGGAGCTGACCGTTACGGTTTCGCCGTTTACATCGAGGTCTACGTCGATAACCTTATCCATATCTACATTCATAGGAATGTCTTGAGATTTAAAGAATGGTTTGCCCATGTCTACTGTAACTTGTGTTACGATACCGTTTTCGATGGTTAAGGTAGGTTTCATTACACCTGCCAAGGTTTCGATGGTGAAAGTCTCTTTCGTAGTTTCACCGTGTTCGTAAGCGTATTTTGCAAAGCAGCGAATGGCGTTGCCGCACATTTCTGCTTCACTACCATCGGAGTTGATGATGCGCATGCGTACATCGCATGTTTCAGAAGGAACTAGGATGGCAAGACCGTCGGCACCAATACCTGTGCGGCGATCGCAAAGGCGAATAGCGAGGTCTGTGTAATCTTTCTCAGTCCCTTTTGGGTCAGCAAAGAGGATAAAATCATTGCCGAGACCATGCATTTTAGTTAATTTCATAAAGTCTCCTATCAATAAGTAAGACTTTCACCATGAAGCCCGTGAAAGTCTCAGATGTATATAGTTATATATTCTATATTATAACATAAATGGCATTTGATTATGAGAAAAAATCTTATAAAATTATGGCGAAATAGACGAAATATTAACCTTCTTTTAGTCCCTGTCTAAATTGATTGATGCGTCAAAAACAACCCATGTGGGATGCCCTTTAAGGCTGATAGATGTTGTCTAATTACTTTATTGTTTAACGGAGAAATGATAAAATAAAGAGTAATGTAGTTTATCGTAATAGAAAGAGGAACACATATGCGAATTCAAGGGATTTCTGGATCTCGTGGCGTTGCTGTAGGCAATGTATATAGATATATTCAAGAGGAAATTGTCATTCCTGATTACACCGTGGCTGAGGACAATGTAGAAGAGGAAATTGGCAAGTTTGCAGCTGCTATGGCGGCCACTCTAAAACAATTAGATACGATTCGTCAAAAAGCGTTAGAGGAAATGGGCCCTGAAGAGGCAGCAATTTTTGAGGCGCATATGCAAATCGCACAAGACCCATCCTTGTCTGATGGCATTAAATCCCTCGTTGAGTCTAGCCATACTAATGTGGTAGCGGCTACAGCTCAAACTATTGAAACCTTTGCAAATATCTTCCTCGGTATGGAAGATGCATATATGCGCGAACGCGGTGCGGATATTAAAGACATCGGTGATCGTTTGATGCGCAACATGTTAGGTATGAACCCACGTGGTTTATCTCACATTTCTGGGGAAGTGATTTTGGTGGCTCAAGATTTGGCACCATCTGATACGGCTTCCCTCGATAAAAATGTTGTAAAAGGGATCGTAACAGCTGCCGGTGGTCCTACTTCTCATGCGGCTATCATGGCTCGCACCTTGGAAATCCCTGCTGTTATGGGTGTTGGTGATATTGAAAGCTTCGTAGATGGCGATAAAGCAGTGGTTCTTGGCACAGATGGTATCGTAGAAATTAATCCATCTGATGCGGATTGGGCTGAATACACAAATCAAGCCGGGGCGTTCCAAGAGGAATTAAAACGGTTGCGCGAGTCTGCGAACCTAGAAGCTACAACGACTGATGGTCATTATGTAGAATTGTTCGGCAATATCGGTAAAGCGAAAGATGC
>URZS01000054.1 GCA_900552445.1 uncultured Veillonella sp.
TCACCTTAGATGGTGTTGTGGCTTTCAAAAGAAAAGAAAGCTTATATATATAATGACTATATTATAGTAGTTGGAGAGCTATATATTTAACTCATACATAAGGAGAACAGAGAATGAAAATTTTACTTGTAGAAGACGAAGAAATGCTGAATGGCATCACGGCCAAATATTTGCGTGCAGAGAATATGACTGTTGATACATGCTTCAACGGTCAACAAGCGATTGATTATGTTAACACATCTAGCTATGACGTTATCGTAATGGACATTATGATGCCGATCCTCGACGGCATTAGCGCTCTTGCACAAATGCGTAACGATGGCAATACAACACCTGTATTGCTTTTAACAGCAAAAGATTCCTTGCAAGATAAAGTAACAGGCCTTAATACTGGCGCTGACGACTATCTCGTAAAACCTTTTGACCTTGAAGAATTGACGGCTCGTATTTATGCATTGGCTCGCCGTAACGCGCGTCATGCACAAAACGACATCCATGTTGGTCCTCTTACTATCAATGTTCCACAACGTACAGTTAAACGCGATGGCGAAACGATTACATTGACAGCAAAAGAATTCGACCTCTTATACTATTTAGCAAGTAACGAAAATATCGTATTGTCCCGTCAACAAATTCTTGACCACGTTTGGGAATACGATTATGAAAGCTACTCTAACCTCATCGACGTATACATTAAAGATTTGCGTAAAAAGATCGATACCGATGAGAATGTAAAACTCATTCAAACGGTTCGTGGAGTAGGGTATGTCCTCAAAACAGAAAACTAATGATCCTCACCGAGATCTAGATACCATGTCTGGGGCAGCCACCGATTTATTTAATCGGCTGCCCCTAACCTTTAAAATTATGTCGTGGTATACCATCTTTTTGCTCATCATTTTGATGGTTGCTTCCGCATGGATTTATGCATATACACATGAATCCGATAACAAGGAAGTACGAGAACGTTTGCAGCAGCAAGCGATGATTATGGCTACGGATATTCGCAAGTTTAAACCGTATCAAGATAATACATTCTTCTTTGTTTCCACCCAAGACGGCTATATTATTAAAGGCGCCTTACCGGATGGTTTCCCTAATCAAACAGTCCTTTCCTTGGGCCAGGTTGGAGAAATCGCTGTTGGTGATGACACCTTCTACTACTACGATACGCCGGTTAACGAACCGAATTATCGTGGTATTTTGCGTGCCGTTACAAAGGTAAAAACAGCGTCTAAAAAGACCGAAAACCTTTTATACAGCTTACTATTAGGAAATATCATATTCTTGCTGATTTCCTCACTAGGTGGTTATCTATTTATCAAGAAAGGACTTAAACCAGTCCGAACCTTGACCAAAACAGCTAAAGTTATCGGTAAGAACAACGACTTGAGCCGCCGTATCGACATTCCTCCGCGCACTGCGAAGGATGAGATCTATGAACTAACTACTACATTTAATCGCATGATTTCAGGTCTTGAAGATTCTTCAAACCGTGAAAGACAGTTTAGTTCTGACGTTTCTCACGAATTGCGTACACCTATTGCGGTTATTAAAGCAGAAAGTGAATTTGCTTTAAAATACGGACGCACCGAAGACGATTTGCGGGAAGGTTTGACACATATCTTAGAACAAGCTAAGTTTATGACAAATCTCGTAAGCCAATTGCTTGATGTGGCTCGCCTAGAGAATGCACAAGATCTTACCTTCGCCCCTGTAGATGTATCAGGGATGCTTACGAATATGGTTCATGACTATACTCGACTTTGTGCAGAAAACACAGAAAAGCAAATCACCATAACATCTCACATTGAACCAAATCTACGCATGACAGCTCACGAAGTATCCTTGCGTCGAGCTATTACAAACTTAGTAGATAATGCTATTAAGTTTACAAACTCCACTATCGATATTTCAGCAAAACGCGTAGGTCATGAACTCGTTATTACCGTGTCAGATAATGGTATCGGTATCGAGCAAGAAAACCTAGAGCACATTTGGGATCGTATGTATCAAACGGAACAATCCCGTAATAAAAAATCAAACCACGGTATCGGCCTTGGCCTGTACTTTGTAAACAAAGTTATTAGCTTGCACCATGGCACAGTAACAGCCACCAGTGAACCTCAAGTAAAAACTATGTTTACCGTGCGATTACCGTACAATCAAAGTGAAGAATAAACTAAAGGGACTGACCATTGGTCAGTCCCTTTCCTGTTATCTAATTTTATCCTGGGTTATAGGACAAAAAGTGTTGCTATTTTAGTCCCAAAGATTGGTAAATAGGCGATCATAATTATGCAAATCACTCCAAACAATAGCATCACCCCAAGTCGGAATAGAAGCTTCTAACCTAGATTGTTCATGTATGGTATGATATATATCAGAAATACTCTTGTTGGTCGGCATAACCTTAAGTATTTCTGCATTAGAAAGCGGGTTTGGTGAGTGCATATAGCACCACCAGAACACCGCTTTTATTCGTCTTTCAATAGACATTCCTCTATGATTACGTAACATAGTGCGTAACTGAGCATTTACACCACCTTCTATACGATTATTAGTAGCTGGGCAGGCACATGTTAACGATGCATCTAAGTAAGTAAATAAACATCTTTTGTTAATCAATTTAACTAAGGAATTTTCTGCTTTTATAAGTCGTTCATGTTTAGGTCGTATCGTACCATTTTCATCAACTGTCATTTCTGATAGAAATACTCTATGTCGTACTTTCCATGACATAACGTTTTGTACCCACTTCACGGCATGATCTTGCGTGTGTATTGTTAATAAATCCCTTGCAATTCCATATAATTCACAGCCAGCAATCGTTTTAGGACGTATTGTTGTATAGCGTTTTACTTGTTGAAATGCGTGAAATAAGCATCTTTGTAGTTTGGCTTTTGGCCAAACTTTTTTTAATGCCTTTTGAAATCCGGTACCACCATCAGATACAACTACTCTAGGTGATGAAATACGTCGTAATAAAGCCTCCCAAGCCTTAGAATGCTCATATCTACAAACATACCAGCCTAAAACATGCGTCTCATTACAACAGATTAAAATGCAAGCATTTCTAGCTAAATAAATACCATCAACAAATACCACACTACTTGATGATTCAACTTTTGGTGGTAATGGCCAAAGCTCCCAAAACTGTGATGTTTTTCTACGAAATGAACGTCCATCGCCAGCCATATCTAACTGTGTATGTTTACCAAATAACCAATCCAAAAACATCTGTAAATTATTGTTAGTTTTATTCACTTTATTTGTGAATGAGCAAGAACATTGATTACAATACCAACGTTGAGAACCCGCATTTGTTTTACCATTTTTCTTACAAACGAAACCACAACTAGGGCATCTGACTAGTTTCATAATTATACTCCTTCTAAAAAATATATCTTTCTAGAAAGATAAAACCTTATTTGAGTCAGTCAAATCAAGGGGGTTCAGACTTTTTAGCAACACTTTTTGTCCTATATGTAAAAGTTACTCAAAAAGATAAAATGCCGATGGAGCTAGTATTTAACTAGTTCCATCGGCATTAACAGCAACACTTTTTGTCCTATAACCCTTTATCCTACAAATTGTTGCCAAAATGGCATGTACACGTATTCTAGGAATGTCCACACCAGCAGACCTGCTACAGCGCCAACGATAGCGCCGTTGATACGGATCCAGCTGAGGTCGTCCTCTACTTTAGATTCAATGAAGTAAATAAACTTCTCTGTGCTAAGGCCGCCGAGCACTTGGCGTATGATGGTTTCAATGAGGTCATAGCCTTGTTCAAGGACATAGATACCTATATCGTGTAATGTAACTTCAATACGGTTTCTAAGGTCTTCAGATTGACCGTATACGGACCACAATTCAAGAGCGATATTAACTAGCACTTGAGCTGGTGTTTCCCCATTTTCATCCCCTACGAGTAATAGTTCTTCTACATACGGGCATAAATGGTTTTCAATGACAGATTCCCAGTCTTGTTCGCGAATCCAACGTTCCCACGCTTCATCGAGTGCATTACAAACTTCTCGATTATCTTCAATATTTCGAATAGGATCTACCCATTGACGAAGCCATGCAGTCCGTTCAGGACTATTTGGGCGCTTCCAGTTTTCAAGCATAGCATAGGCCTCTTGAACGATAGCCTGTGCCAACTCATGGTAGTTCACCACATCGGTCGCTTCAGACATGGAGATAAGGAAATCAGACCAGAAGCCTTTTCTCTTTTTCTTATGAGCCTCTTCTGCGACAACCGCCGTAAGCCATGTCACCATAGCCGGATGATTGATACGTTCTTGAACTACGTTCAACACCTGTACAACCATGCCTTCGTAACGATTATGTTCACATAAGTCGAGTAAAACGTGTTTTAACACAGGTACGAGAGAATGTTTTTCTAACAAACCGCGAATGCGTTTTGCCCCCCACTGTGCCCATTCTTCGCTCGTTTGAGATTTCCATAATAAATGCAAACCTTGATGAATAACGAGACGCGCTGCTCGTTGCCCTTCAGGTGATAGCAAGAATTTTTCAAATAATGGGACAAATTGCACATTATTTAACAATACCTTACAACGATCCTTGGTAAGCATCTTTGTCTCAACTAGCTTAATAACACCATTGATAAGGCGATCTTTATTTCTTGGAATGAGCGCTGTATGGTATGGAAAACCTAATGGTTTACGGAACAAAGCAGTTACGGCAAACCAGTCGGCCACGCTGCCGATAAGGGCAGACTGTACCGCCCAGTAAAGCGGTTGGTACCAGCTTTCAGAACCAAAGAAAAATTGACCTACGAAAGCAAAACAGTACAACAGAGCAGTCAAACCAAGAATACCGTTTGCGCGCTGCCGCAAGGTGAGGGATTTCAAATAGCTAATCATTTGAGCACCCCCTCTATGAAAATGGTCAAACCGTGGAAGACGCCGCCTAGGACAGCCCCTACAAGGGAACCATTAATACGAACCATTTGGAGGTCGTAGTACATTTTACCTCGCACGATTTCGGTGATTTCATCTGGTGAATAGCGAGACAATTCCTGCCCTACTACTCTATCGATGAGTGGATTTAACTTTTGTAACCACGGAATGCTGCGAAGCAAGAAGAACCGTTCAAACGGCGCCTGCTTGTCTGGGTTCAGCAAGATTTCCGTACCGAGCACATTAAAGCGGTCCATAACGATGTCCATGAGGCGGTTCCAGTCCACCGTATCACCATCAATGAGCTTGCCTTCCCATTCTTCGAGAACCATTCGAATCCATTGATCTTTATGTTCTTCGATAAATGCTTGCCATTCCTTATTAGTTTCCAAATTATTGAAGAATCGAATCGCTTGGCCCCATACGTAGCGACCTAGCGCAGAATCGATGGACTCATTTTCCTTGAGGAATTGAACGGCCTTTTTCTGCACCGTTTCTACCAATCGTTCTGGTGAAAGCCCATCCCCTCCAAAGGCAATAGCCAATTCGCGGAAGAAAGAGTCCTTCGTATAGGTTTTCATAATGTCTAGCATAACGCGATACAAATAAGGGTATACCTGATTTGATGCGATAACACGCTGACATGTACGATTAAAGTAAAGCCAGAAAATACTTGCTGTTTGGCGTTCTAACATGCAGCGGCCAAACAAGATAACGAGAGGCGTCGCCTTCCAGTTCGTAACACCTTTATAAACAGCCTTGTTGATTTCTTGACGCATAGGCTCAATATCCATATGGGATAACACTTGATTACCTACACCGTACAAGATTTCTTTAATCTGACCTTGTCCTACATCACTCATGCCGTATTCGATGATACGGACCATGACGCGTTCTTTTTTGATAGCATAATACATCTGCGGCACGCGCAACAACTCTTCACTGAGCATGGTACGCCCTATTTGAATGAGACGCTCCTTGCTGCGCGGCAAGATAGCGGTCTTAAAAGGAATACCCAAAGGCTTCGTAAAGAGTGCCGTTACCGCATACCAGTCAGCCAAGCCACCAATCATGGCAGCTCCAGATACGTGCATGATAAACGCCCAGAACGTATCCTGTCTTTGTGGATATGCAATTAAAAATATAATAGCCATGACAACCAACAGGGTGGTTGCCACTGGTTTAGTTTTCATCATCACTTGATCCTAACTTACTGAATTACGTATATAGACTCTCCCCATATAACGTAGTGACCTCTAGGGTCACGGACTTTCACAAACTACAAACTGTAAAAGTAGATTTAGAATGTACATTCATCGCCATCTTTTTGAGGCGCCCAAATCGGCACCTCTCCAAAGAGGGCTTCAAAATACACAGACGGAGTCCATAATGGACCATTTAAATGCATGGGAATAAAGGCCTTATTCACTTGTACGCGGCGCAAGAATTCAATACTGCCCCATTCCATAGCGTCTTCTAGGCGATTATCGACAGGGAACATCGCCACATCTACAGACAAGCCTTCTAGCTCCTTAAACTCACGCCAAGCCATCCGCTTCGCATCTGCGTTGTTTTCTGGCGTATCACCAAGCCAATGCCACCAGTTGAGGTCGCCTGCATGGAAGATAGAGTCAGAGTCGATATTCGCCGTATTTGTCTTTACGTAAAAAGAACCGCCTTCATCGGTGCTGCCATACATATGGATGCCTACATCATCTAATATCGCATCTTGGCCAGGACGCATGGTAATACATTTTTTTACCTTGCCTTCTAACGGTACATCTTGATGGCAAATATAGCGTGTTTGGGGCCCATCAAACTCCGTAATAGACGGATTGAAGTGATCACCATGAGTATGGCTCACAAAGAACCAAAGCTCACGACCTCGCTTAGCCAATTGCCAAACTATATTATTAGGATCTTTATAATAATCAAACACATAGCAACGCTTACCATCATCTACGAGGAAGCCACTATGAGCTAAAAAAGTAACATCTAACATTATTATCAATACCTCTAGTTTATTGAGAATTTATATCATTCGTATTGTTTATTATACCATATTTTATACAGACAGAGCAT
>URZS01000055.1 GCA_900552445.1 uncultured Veillonella sp.
AAATCGATACAGTATTCATATCATAGCAGTCACGACCGAAAGAATGTTAGGAGACATATTATGAAAACCGTAAACCTACAAGTCCGCATCAACGAAGATCTAAAACAAGAAGTATCTAGCATATTAAAAGCACAAGGCCTATCCTATACATCCATGCTAGACGCCCTATTCCGTCAAATTATCAAAGAACGTCGCATTCCTTTCGCCATTGCTTTACCAACAACATCTACAGATGAAACACCAACGCCAAATACACTCAACAATGACGGCACCTACAAACAACCCCGAACCACATTAAAGGCATCAGATACTACTAGATCATACGGAACATCAACCACAAATGAGGTTGAAATATCCTTTGATAAAATTGATAAAACAGGAATACTCAATATCCGTATAAATCCTAAAGTTAAAACACTAACAACAGCTATCTTGAAAGAAATGGGTTTAACTATATCATTATTAGTTACACTAATCTCCAAACAAATACAATTTTCAAAAGCAATTCCTAAGTCAGTAAACAAGCCTATCGCTTGTGACTCTATGAATGCAGACTTTCTTACTGATGAAGAAATCGATCAACTACTGGAATTGGCATATGCAGATATAGAACAAGGTAACTTAATTTCAGCTGAAGAACTTTTTGAGCAACTAAAGAGAGAAGGTCTTCTTTTATGAGCTATAAAGCTTTATTTAGTAAGCTTGCTGAAAAAGAAGTAAAAGATATCATTATAAATTTAAAAGAATTTACTCAAGATTTGAATCTAATTCAACAACGACAAGCCGAAATTCGAAATGCAGTCTTTTCACTTGATATTTTTCCTGAACGATATCCTATATATAAGACTAATAATGAAATATATTATTTTCGAAAAATGGTCACTAAACATTATATTATCTTATACTCTATAAAAAATAAAACTGTAATAATTAAGAAAGTACTAACGCAAGGTATGAGTATATAAAAAGTCGGCTTTCGCCGACTTTTTTTAATGTACTTTTACGCGTTTATGTTGTTGTTTATCGAAGACGCCATCTACGTCGATGGTATCGAGGATGCGTTTTAGTTCATGCACATCGATTTGACCTGGTGCCGATGCTTTGCCAGCAGAGGCAAAGGTCATAGCATTACCAAATAATGCTCCTGCTACGCGTGTAACAGCCCCCAGTGGACCCATGGCCATCGTAATGATTGGATCGGATGGATACAAGGCTTTAACTTCAGCCGTTGCTTCAAGGAGGGTTAATACGTCCCCTGTTGTATGAGGCATAACCGCCATCTTTGGCACATCTGCCAAGAATTTTTTCATTTGAATGAGACGGTTTACAATAACCTCGTGGCTTGGTGTACCATGGAAATCATGATTACTCATAACTATTGTTACACCATGTACCTTAGCAAATTCTATCGTTTTAAGCATTCTATCTTGCTCAAAGAATAACTCGATATCGATAGCATCTACCAATCCAGTTGGTATGAGTCGCTCTAGCATTGTGAAGTAATCTTTAGTAGAAATAGACTTCTCACCACCCTCACCTTTTGTGCGCCACGTAAATAGCAAGGCACGACCTTTCAACTGAGGTTTGATGAGCATCAACAGTTCAATAATAGCGTCAATGGAGTGGGCCCGCTCGTAATAGTCAATGCGTAGCTCCACAACGTGACACGGCGTATTACATGCAACCGCAGTAGCATCTAGAATTTCTTTCATTGTTGTGCCTACAATAGGCACGCATATTTTTGTACCCTTATCACCGAGTACAGTATGACCGATACGGACCATAATAACTCCTTTCCGTCCCACACGGTGAGACAAATGACTTACCTTAAACTTAACTATATACCAATATTTTGGTAAAAGCAATCAATCCGCCTATATTGGATTGCTATTCACTAAAAATGTATGAAAGCCTGTTATTATGCACTAAAACAGTATTCTTAGATTAACGATTAACATCACTTTTTGTTATACCCAAGACGTTAGGACTAATAAAATATGGTTATATTGTGTGAACCTTATAAAACTAGTTATACTAAAAAAGATACCTTGCTCAACTGTTGTAATAGTTAAGTAAGGTATCTTTTTAAATTTAATCATGTTGTACGGACATTTTTCGAGCTTGGAAGCCCATATATAGTAATAGTAATCCCGTAATGCTAAATACGTAAGATATACCTACATAAGTGGATACAATACTTGCAAATACAGGACCTACCATGGAACCAAATTGTTGCGCCGTTGTTGTCATACCAAACATGCGCCCTCTAAAGCTTGGATCTGTATTAAGGGTTACAGCAGCACTCAAGGATGGATTAATGCCTACAATACAAGAGCCGATTAGCACTTGTAAGACACCGAACCACCAAATCCCCACAGGTAAGCTTTGCAATAAGAGAACAACGCCACTGCCTAGCATACAGTAGGAAATCGTTTTAAAGTAACCTCTTCGTTCTCCAATACGTACCCAAATATTGGTCGTTAAAGAACCAGCTAACCCCCCGATACTGAGGATGGTACCCGAAATAATAGCGGCCCCTTCCATAGTGCCTTGCATATCCCCTACATAAAGCGCCAAAATAGGCTGTAGCATCATGATGGCACATTGCATGAAGAAGAAAATCCACAATAGCCGTACTAATACAGGCTGTTGTTGGACTGCTTTAAAGTCCTCACGCAAGGATGTAGATTTTGTAGGGTGAGCAGCTTGCTCTTTTCCATCAACATCTACAGCATGTAATTTCGGTTCTTTTACAAAGAATAATACCGCTAAGGTAGCGATAAGTACAGCAATACCAGATACATAAAATACAGGACGCATACCTACGATACTTTCAATGGCACCACCTAAAAAGGGACCAACCACATTGCCTAAAATTAGACCTGTTTGGAAAATACCGAGAGCGCGGCCTACCTGTTTCTCATCGACACTGAGGGACACCATCGTCATAGCTGCAGGATAAAATCCATTGGCAAAGCCCACAAAGGCACGGCCCAACAATAGTTCATACTCGTTGCTAACCATCCCAATGAGAACATAGGAAACAGCAATAGCAAAACCAGCTCGTAAGGCCATCCGTTTCTTGCCCTTGTTATCTGCAATTTTTCCCCATATGGGCGCCATAATACCGGCGATGAGGAAGGTAATACCAAAAACGAGGCCAGACCAGAGGGCTACATCATCCTTTGGCACGCCTAATTCCAATAGATAGATAGGTAAGAACGGAATAATCATGGTGTAGCATATGGCAAGGACGGTCATACTAGCTGTAATAATCCACACATTACGCATACCTCCACGAATATCGTATTCAGTTATACTCATATTGACCTCCCCTCCATATAGAAAGAAGAGCCGCATATAAAACGCGACTCTTTCAATAAAATTACCTAAACAATAACCATGCAAGTCAGTGTGCACGTAAAAGTTACATCCCCTAAGCTAATCCTAGGGAATCACCAACTATGCCTCTGGAAACTTGTGATCCATTACGTCTTGCAAGGAAACACGTTCCATTACACGACGGAATTCAGCTTGTAAGTGCTGCCACAACGGTGCCGTCAAGCAATCATTAAACATAGGACATGGTTCTACATCATCTTCTAAGCAAGATACGAGAGCAATAGAGTCCTCAGCAGCATATAAAATTTCATATACATTGTATTCAGATGGAGCTTTTACCAAACGATATCCACCGTATTTGCCACGTCCACTTTTAACGAGGCCAGCGGAGGATAAGCGAGATACAATCCCCTCTAAGTATTTATCGGAAAAGCCTTGGCGTTCTGCAATTTCACGAATTGGAACGTTTTTTTCTACCCCGTGCTCTGCAATATCCGCCAATATCCGTAAGGCATAACGCCCTTTAGTAGATATTTTCATAAGTTAACCTCTAAGTCATTTCATAATATATTTATAGTATATCACAAATTCATACAAAAAATGGGTGGAAATATGATACACTATACATATATCGAAATATTTTATTTGGGTATTTTTTTAATTTCATATGGGAGGATGTTATCTAATGTTAGATAAACTATTTCAACTCAGTGAACGCGGTACAACTGTTAAAACCGAAATTTTAGCTGGTATTACTACGTTTATCACGATGGCGTACATCCTATTCTTGGCGCCAAACATTCTTAGTCTTGCAGGCATGGATAAAGATGCAGTCCTCATCGCAACAGCTTTAGGCGCTGGTCTCGTAACGATTTCCATGGGGTTATTCGTTAACTATCCGATTGCTCTCGCTCCTGGGGTTGGTCTCTTAGCCTTTTATTCCTTCACCGTAGTTCTCGGTATGGGCGTAACTTGGCAAACCGCATTGGGTGCGGTATTCATTTCAGGTCTCGTATTCCTCGTATTAACACTTACATCGATACGACAAATGATTGTTGAAGGCATCCCCGCCTCTATGAAAGTTGCCATTACCGTTGGTATAGGCCTCTTCATCGCTATCATCGGCTTAAAATTATCCGGCTTGATGGCTATCTCTATTAGTTTGTCTCCAAACTCCTTAGGTCAAGTTGTGCAAACGCACGGTAATTTAGTACCGCCTGCATCCGAAGCGCTCTTAACGCTTGGTAATTTGCATAGTGGCGAAACATTGTTAGCACTATTCAGCCTCATCTTTACAGCTCTATTGATGGCTCGTAAAATTCAAGGTTCTCTCTTGATTGGTGTGGCAGCAACAACAATTCTTTCCTACGCTACTGGCCTTTCCACAATGCCGGAGAACTTCACTGTATTGGCAGTGCCTGATTTCTCTAAAGCAGCATTCCTTCAATTAGATATTCCTGGTGCGCTTCACATGGGCTTAATCACGATTATCTTCTCCTTCACCTTCGTAGAATTGTTCGACTCCATGGGTACCTTGATTGGTACTGCAACAGAGGCGAAAATTGCAGATCCTAAATCTGGTAAATTCCCAGGCCTTGGTAAAGCCATGACTGTCGATGCAATCGGCGTTAGTGCTGGCGCATTGCTCGGCACTTCTACGATTACTGCCTTTGTTGAAAGTGCGGCAGGTGTAGGTGCTGGTGGTCGTACAGGCTTAACGGCTGTCACAACAGGCGTATTATTCTTAATCTGCTTGTTCTTAGCTCCAATCGTATCCTTGGTGCCAAATGCAGCAACATCTCCTGTTCTTATCATCGTTGGTGCCCTCATGTTAGGCGCTATCAGAAATATCGACTTCGATGATTGGACAGAAGGCTTCCCAGCATACCTAGTTATCGTTTTGATGCCTTTCACATATAGCATTGCTAACGGTATCTCTGCAGGTCTCGTTGCATACCCTCTACTCAAGATCATTTCTGGTCGTGCAAAAGAGGTTAACTGGATTATGTACGTATTGGCGGTACTCGTTATCATCCGCTACGTATTCTTCTAATTAACGTATGCTCATAATTAAGCTATTGTGAAAGCTAACATTCGGTTGTTATCATCACTAATACGCTAAGAACAAAATATATTTAAAATGCCAAAAGCATAATATATGTAAATTACATATACTAAGAGAACCTATCTCCAAAGATATTAATAAAGTATCTGGGAGATAGGTTCTTTTTATTATGTACTGTTTTCGGTAAATGCTAATGCTCTATGATAGCAAAAATCGTACTATACATTCTTATTACGGTTTACCATTAACGAGTCGTTTTTACACCAATTAAATCTGTACGACTTGGATCGATATCTTTTAACGGCACTACATGATCTCTATAAAAGTCTGCTTCAGATGCTTTCACAGGCACTTGGAAGAACAAGAAATACGCCATATTATCCTTGTACCACGTAACACTGCGCACTAAGCCCTTATCTACATCACCTGTATAGTGAACCTCCCCTATTGGAGTAGAGTCACTCCACTGTACGTCATGATACTCCATTGGGATATATTCTTCAGGCCAAACCGTATCCATAGAGTAGCTCATGCGGAAGACCATCGTATGAGTTACCCAACGGCCACTGCGCTCTTGATACTCTTCACCTTGCTTCCAATATACAGTTTCTAATACATCATTGTCATAAAAATGTGTAGCATAGTATGTATAGCCAAACGGTAAATAACTTGGTACAGATACGTCATAGGACACCTTATGAGATGCATTAATTACACCGCTAGGTAAGCCCTTGGATTTGCTCGTAAGTATAGGCCATACAGAATTCGTATGTGTACGCACTGGTAAAGGAATCGTTTCATAAGGAGGCCAATCTATTTTAACATTTTGTTTACCCTGTTCTTCAACATTTTGTTTAATAGGTTCTTCAATATGTTGCTTATCATTTCGATCACCACGTAATCGAGCATTATCAGCGGCTACGTTACTCAAAGGACCTACAGAGTCTACAATTTTGCTTACAAAGTCTTGGTTTCTTAAAGAAGCAAAGTAAAGCATATGAACTTTATTATCTTTTTCCCAGTAAGCAATTTGAATAGCGTCTTTTCTAGAACCTAACGTATATACAGAAATTCCATTAGGGGTAATAAAGCTAACTGCATCCTTAGCATTGTAATTTGTCTTTTCTAATATAGGTGTTACCACTGTATCGATAGCCCACCCCATGCGATATACAATATCTGTATTAGAGAAGGTTAATTTCGGCCCATATTCTCCATCACGGCCCGTTTCTGTATATACGATTTCTAATACATCATGGTCCTTGGCCTTTACATCGCGCACTGCATAGTCTTTAGGCATATAAGACGGCACTTGTAATGGATAACCAAACTCCTGCACGGCACTTTCAATATTAGTTTCAACTATATCATAATCACCAACTTGATCATACCAGAGATAACGATCCATAAGTTTTTGATTATCATCGATAATTTTCTGATTATCTACATCTCGTTCAACAGGAACAGTGTTACCATTTTTATCTATTAACGGGTATGTAGCACTAACTGGCTGTACCCCAAAGGTGCTTACTGCTGTAGCCATCGTGGCACATAAAATGGCAGCTCTTATTATTTTCTTCATATTCTCTCCTCTTTGAGCGGTT
>URZS01000056.1 GCA_900552445.1 uncultured Veillonella sp.
AGATAAACTTCCCTCTAAAAATGCTTTGGCACAGCGTTTAGCACAGCAAGAAAATAGTGTTTGTATATCGGCTAAGAGTGGTATTGGTATCGAAGAACTCCTTGCTCTGATTTCAGAAAATCTGAAATTAAAATCTATAGAAGTCACTCTGCTTATTCCATATACAGAATCTGAAAAAGCTGCTAAACTACATACTATAGGTACTGTTTTAGAACAAGAATATAAAGAAAACGGTACTTTTATGAAGGTACGTCTGGCATCAGAACAGTTAGAGGATTTCGAAAAATTTATAATATGAGGACTATACGTAAATGACTGATTTTAAAAAAATAGAAGAGGAAGCATTATTAGAAGTATTACATGCTGCTGAAAGCTATGAAGAAGCAGCTTTGTATAATACAGAAAAGGTTATGCAAGCTTTTAGAAAGCATATGGTATCAGATTTTTATTTAAAACCAACTACTGGATATGCCTATTCCGATGTTGGCAGAGAAAAATTAGATGAAATATATGCTGATATTTTTAAAACGGAAGCGGCATTGGTACGATCTCAGTTTGTTTCAGGGACTCATGCATTAGCCGTTGCGTTACTCGGAGTTTTGAAAGCAGGCGATGAAGTAATCGCTGCTACAGGAGCTCCATATGACACAATGCAGACTATCATAGGCGTACCTGTAAAAACCCCTGGCTCTCTTACTGACTTAGGCGTAGTCTATAAAGAAATTCCCATGATTGGTTCACAAATTAATCTTGAAAAAATCACAGCTGCAATTACGGATAAAACAAAAATGATACATATTCAACGTTCATGCGGTTACAGTAGTGTGCGTAAAACGTTAAGAATTGAAGAAATAGGAACGATCTGTAAAGCAGTAAAAGCAATAAAGCCTGATATTATTTGTTTTGTTGACAACTGTTATGGTGAATTTATTGAAAAACAAGAACCAACAGAAGTTGGAGCTGATCTAATGGCCGGTTCTCTTATCAAAAACCTTGGAGGCGGTCTTGCACCTACTGGTGGTTATATTGTTGGCCGAAAGGATTTAGTAGAACTTGCGTCATATAGATTAACCGCTCCAGGATTAGGCGGAGAAATGGGGGCTACACTTGGAGATACGGCCAGAGAATTATACCAGGGCTTATTCTTAGCTCCGCATATAGTTTTGCAAGCTGTTAAAACAGCAATTTTTGCTTCTGCAGTATTTTCACGCCTGGGTTATCAGGTTACTCCTTCTGCAAATGATAGACGCAGTGATATAATTCAGACTATTCGTTTGGAAACTAAAGAGCGTTTATGTAATTTTTGTATAGCCATACAAAAAAATTCACCAGTTGATGCACATGTTGTTCCAGTTCCTGCAATAATTCCTGGCTATCAAGATGAAATAATTATGGCAGCGGGGACTTTTGTACAAGGCGCATCAATAGAATTAAGTGCTGATGGCCCTTGCCGTGAACCTTATAATGTATATTTTCAAGGAGGACTTACTTTTGAGCACGGGCGTATTGCAATTATGTCAGCTGCAAAAATGGTAGGGGAGAAATAAAAACTCAAATTTTATATCAATAGAAAAGCAGATAAGAGGATTCTTATTGTTCCTCTTATCTGCTTTTTAATTATCTCAGAAAATAAAGACAGCTATATGACATCATATAGCTGTCTTTATGATATTTTTTTGGTGTATTATAGACATTACAGCATTCTGAATACTGCTATTACCTTACCAAGAACCTGAATATTATCAGTACCTGTTATGGGAGTATAGGCATCATTTTCTGGTTGTAGACGAATTGAACGTAATTCACGAAAATAACGCTTAACTGTTGTTTCTTCACCATCAATAAGAGCAACAACTATATCTCCGTTATTAGCAAAATTTTGCTTTCTGGCAACAATGTAATCATGATCAAGTATACCAGCTTTGATCATACTATCTCCAGAAACAGATAACATAAAAACATCTTCTTGACAGCCAAGCAAATCTAGTGGAATGGGATAGGTCTCCTCAACATTTTCAACTGCCAGAATAGGTTGCCCTGCAGTGACTTTGCCAACCAAAGGAACAGGAACGACCGTTTTCTGCCGCCAGCTGCTGTCTTGGGTCAATTCTATAGCGCGTGGTTTGGCTGGATCTCTTTGCAAAAAACCATATTCTTCTAATTTATGCAGATGAGTGTGTACGCTGGCACTTGAAGATAAACCCACTGCCTTACCAATTTCACGTACTGCAGGAGGATATCCCTTAGCATAAACGTGCTCACGAATGAAATCTAAAATAGCTCTTTGCCGATCGGAAAGCATTTCCTCTGTAATAACTCCATCAAAATCGCTGAAACGTGCTCTTCTTGCCATAAAACCAGCCTCCAATTCCAATCATCATATACTCAAAAAATTTCTAAAGATAGTAAGTTCATTTATTTCTATTCTAATTGTTTCTATTATATCAGGAACAGGTAAGAATGTCAAAACATCTGTTTGCAATTGTTCGTTTAATGAAATTATTCTTCAACAACTATCTACAACGAAATTTATCAATTTTCACTTTACGTCCGATAATATATATTATGTAAAATCCGATTCTGAAAATCATTGTGACGACTATATACAAGCAAAGTTCGATAATTTTCTGAATAAATAATTATGAGGTGAATAATATGCGTTCAGTAATGGCTCATCAGTTCAGCCAGATTCCAAGAGCTGAAATTCAGCGGTCGTCCTTTAACCGCTCCCATGGTTATAAGACAACTTTTGATTCTGGGTATCTTGTACCGTTTTATATTGACGAAGTTTTGCCCGGCGATACCTTTAATCTTAAGTGTACGTTGTTCGCTCGGCTTGCAACTCCGATCGTTCCTTTCATGGATAATATGTTCATGGAAACATTCTTCTTCTTTGTTCCTAATCGCTTGCTTTGGGATAATTGGCAGAAATTTAATGGCGAGCAGGAAAATCCGGGCGATTCTACTGATTTCCTCATTCCGACTATCAAGAATACTGGTTCTTTCGAGGTTGGCAGTATTGCTGATTATTTTGGTATCCCAACAGGTGTAAACAATCTTGAAGTTAATGCTTTGCCGTTCCGTGCTTATAATCTCATCGATAATGAGTGGTTCAGAGATGAGAACTTACAAGAAAGTCTTCCGGTTGAAAAAGGAGATGGTCCTGATGACGTTGCTAATTATAAGCTTGTTAGACGTGGTAAACGTCATGACTATTTTACTTCTGCCCTTCCTTGGCCACAGAAAGGTCCAGGTGTAGAAATTCCTCTTGGTACTTCTGCTCCTATTCATGGTCTTTCTAATGGTTCTTTGACTAACTTGTTTACCACTACTGCTACGAATATTGGTTCTTACTCTTTGAGTGAAGGTGCTAATACTTATGCTTTCGGTAGTGTTGGTCAGGCTTCTGTTGGTAAAGTTTCTTTATCTAATATTGTTACTGGTAATGTTTCTGATATTTATGCTGATTTAACTACAGCTACCGCTTATACGATTAATAGCCTTCGTCAGGCTTTTCAGGTTCAACGCCTTTATGAGCGTGACGCTCGTGGTGGTACCCGTTATACCGAGATTTTAAGAGCTCATTTTGGAGTTGTTTCTCCTGACGCTCGTCTGCAACGTCCTGAATATCTCGGTGGTAGCTCCTCACCTATTAATATCAATCCTGTACAGCAGACATCTGCAACTAATGATACTACCCCTCAAGGTAATCTTGCTGCCTTTGGCCTTACGTCCAGTAAAATCCATGGTTTCACAAAATCCTTTGTTGAGCATGGCTATATTATCGGCCTTGTAAATGTTCGTGCCGATCTAACTTATCAACAAGGTTTGCAGCGTCTTTGGTCTCGTCAAACTCGCTTTGATTTCTATTGGCCTGCTCTTGCTCACCTTGGAGAACAAACTGTTCTTAACAAGGAGATTTACGCACAAGGTACTGCTGCAGATGATGATGTATTCGGTTATCAAGAACGTTATGCCGAATATCGTTATTATCCGTCTTTGATTACTGGTAAATTCCGCTCTACCTACGCTCAGCCTCTTGATATGTGGCACTTATCTCAAAAATTCGATAGCCTGCCTACTCTATCCGCTCAGTTTATCGAAGATAATCCGCCTGTATCTCGTGTAATTGCTGTGCAAGATGAACCGCAGTTCTTGCTTGATACTTATTTTAGTCTTAACTGTGTACGTCCAATGCCTGTTTATAGCGTACCTGGTCTTGTTGACCACTTTTAAGAGGTGATTAAATGAGTTGGATATCTTCTGCTATCGGTGCCGTTGGCTCCCTATGGGGCCAATCGTCCGCTAATTCTGCTGCTGCTTCCATGGCTCGTGAGAATCGTGAATGGCAAGAGTACATGTCAAACACTGCTCATCAGCGTGAAGTTAAAGACTTGCGTGCAGCTGGTCTTAATCCAATATTGTCCGCTATGGGCGGTTCTGGTGCTTCTACTCCTGCCGGCTCTACTTCCCAGTTTGGTAACATAGCCGGCTCTATGCCTGAAGCTGCTAATGCTGCCGAAGGATATCGGCTGCAGCGTAAAATGCAAAATGAACAATTCAAGGTCATGTCTACTCAGTCAGATCTAAATAAAGAGCTTGAGATTAAAGCCAAAAATGATGGTTTAGCAAGTGCTGCACAGGCCTTTAAGCTTTCTGCTGATCGTGATTATACTTTCAAAATGACTTCTTGGATTGACAGGCTTAATGAAAATTCAATAGCTAATGCTAGAGCGCTAACGGCTGCACAAGTTGCTAATTATGCTGCACAATCGCAAGCAGCGCTCATGAACGCATCAAGTAATGCTACAGGTGTTTATAATCTTGGTATTCTTCAAGGTTTACAAGGTGAAAATTGGAAGTATCGTAATCTTCGTGATAAAGCTGGTACTGGTTGGTATACCAATAAAAATGAATATCCTGGTGCTGATTCTTGGAATGATATTGGCGAAGCTATTGGACGGTTTAATCCGTTTAAGAAATATACTGGTTAAGGAGGTGATAACTTGGATAAGTGGACTAAAGTTCTAGCTATTCTTCAGCTGGTCGATGAATTTATCGTACCTCTTGTAGAACGTATTAAAAAAATCTTTGGAAAGTAAGGTGATTTATTGTGGCAAGACGCAGACGTCTTACACGCCGTGGTTCTCGTAGGTTATTCAGTAAAACAGCTTCTCGCACTCGTAAGCGTAATCTTCGTGCTAGGCCTATGCGTGGAGGCTTTAGAATCTAAATGACTTGTTATCGTCCGCTGATGGCATGGCGTAACCCTAATGCAATTAATCCTGAGACTGGAAAAGCTGCTATATTGTTTAGTCCGCCAGAAAACTGGAGAGATTGCGAACCTATTAAGGTTCCTTGCGGTCAGTGCGTTGGTTGTCGGTTAGAGAGGTCTCGTCAATGGGCAATGAGATGTGTACATGAAGCTTCTCTTTATGATAAAAATTGTTTTATCACGCTTACGTTTGACGATGAGCATATAGCTCGTGACGGTAGTTTGCATTTAGAGGATTTTCAAAAGTTTATGAAACGTCTTCGCAAAAAATTCGGCGAAGGTATAAGATTTTTTCATTGTGGTGAGTATGGGACGCTTAACCAGCGTCCCCATCATCATGCTATATTGTTTAATTTTGATTTTCCTGACAAGGAATTATGGAGTGTGAGAGATAATGTTAAGCTCTATCGCAGTAGTTCTCTTGAGCGTCTCTGGCCTTATGGCTTTAGCACTATTGGTGACGTTTCTTTTGAGTCTGCTTCTTATGTGGCTAGGTATTGCCTTAAAAAGGTCACTGGAAGCGTGGCCGAAAGCCACTACCAAGGGCGAAAGCCCGAATATACGACCATGAGTCGCCGTCCTGGTATCGGGCGCGAATGGTTTTTAAAATACAAAAATGATATATTTCCTAATGATAAATGTGTTATTAGAGGTAATTTAGTATGTCGTCCGCCCCGTTACTATGACAAGATTTATGATAGTATAGACCCTGTAAGCTTTGAGAAAATACGTTCAAAACGTAAAATTGAAGCTCTTAAACAGTCTCAAATTCTTGATTATACGAGACTTAATGTAAAAGAGAAAGTAAAAAAATTAAAGCTGAAGCAGTTGCCTCGGCCTATTGAAATGTGAGGTATTTACTATGAAATTATTTTCTGTGTATGATAAGAAAGCTATGTTTTTTGATTCTCCGTTTTGTGTTGAAAATGATATTCAAGCTGCTCGTGCGTTTGACCAGGCTGTTAATGATCCTCGCTCTACTCTTTCTAAGTATCCTGCCGATTTTGCTTTGTACTACCTTGGTGAATATGATTCTGGCACTGGCGCTGTTATGTGTTCCGATATCCCACGCCTTAGACATGAAGCTATGGAGTTTGTTCGTAAGTCGGCTGTAGGCGAAGGTCACGAAGTCTCCGAGCCTACAACGACTTTGCCCGCGGCAGGCGCTGAGGAGTGATAATATGCCTAAATTCAGAACTGCTTATGATAGAGACCTTGTAGAAGGTATTACCTTTGATGAGCCTAGTATGGCTCAACAGCACTTTAAAGATGAGTGCGACGTTAATAACATTCTTCGTAAGTATGAGTCAACTGGTTTAGTTACCCATGTGGCGAACGGTACGCCGTCTTACGGCGATTTTTCTTCCGTCTTGGAGTTCCAGCAAGCACAGAACATTTTAATCGAAGCACAGGACGCTTTTGAAGCTCTCCCAGCCTCTTTGCGTAAACGCTTTGACAATGACCCTGCTGTTATGTTAGAGTTTATAGAGAACCCTGACAACAGAGAGGAGGCTGAAAAACTTGGGTTGCTTAATAAATCTATTAATAGCACTGGTGATTCTAATGACGTTATTCCTCCTAAGTTGTCTGAGGTAGAACCCCCGAAAGAGGGGTCGGAACAGTTACCTACTTGATGTAACTGTTCCGACTGACACCTTTTAGGTATTTATGCAAGATT
>URZS01000057.1 GCA_900552445.1 uncultured Veillonella sp.
TTCGTTAAACATCAGATTATATTTATATCATGTTCTATATATTGGTTATTTTATAACTACTAATTCACTAAATTTCTTTATCCATATAGATAGCTTTATTTAGTTAACTATGAGGCAGAACTATTTCTGTGCATCAAAAAATGTATCTACAAAGAGGTCATCTTCAATCGCATAAGAGTATACGCGCTCATACGTGTTGCGTAAGTCTTTCATAACCGCTATGCGTAAATCACCAGGATACAATGTGAGGAATTCTACAAAGTGATGAATTTCCTCTGCATTACTATTGCGATTTAAACGATGCAACATATTTTTAGCCGCTACATATAGACGAGTTGGGCTTTCACCTTTAACCTGTTCAGCCATAGACATAATAGCACCTGGTTTTTGAACTGCCCCTAATACATCATCAAAGGTAATGAGCGGTTCTTGATCGGACTCGATAAAGCTTACGAAAGCCTCCGCAATGAGTTTACCTACGTTACCACGGATAACATTCATAAATACATCGCGACTGTAAACATTACCTTCTTGGTTTTTATAAATCGTATACAGGCCAGATACGCGTTCAAAGGAACGAGGTGTAGCATCAATATCGTCTTCGTGGCGTTGATTTAAATATTCAGGATAAGAAGAAATGAATTCGATAACCTTTTCTTCAATGCCTGCACCGATTGCCCAGTCAATCCATTGCATGTAGTCCGCATTCATATAGAGCCATACAAAACGGTTTTGTTGGGCTGGATCCATATCAATAGTTTGGTAATCAAAGGAATCCTCCGGGTTCATAGCGGCGATAATACGCACTTGATCACTCAAGGAGAAACCATTGATTTCACGGTTCAAGATAAGGTTCATCAACTCTTGTTGTACCGCATGTTCTGCACGGTTAATTTCGTCGATAAACAGCAATACTTGGCGACCTTTATCTACGGCTTGCGCCACATGTTCCAACGTATGATGCACAGCGTATACCGTAGTTTTCACATCACGAGTTTGGCCGTGTCCATCTGTATGCGTCACGGTTTCTACCGTTGGCAAACCGCCGATTTCACCTTCTTTTAAAAGGTTACCATCGATAGTAACGAGTTCCCAATCATGTACATCTGCTACGCGCGCTGCGAGAGATGTTTTACCGATGCCCGTTTCACCGACGAGCAATGGTACTTGATTTGCGGCAAGCACTAATTCAACGCTCGCCATTGTATCTATAAAGTTCATTGTATCTCCGTTCTAATACTTCAAATATTCGCCTACAGCGATTTTCTTTACTGCTCTAGTGCCATACGCATCAATGAGTGACAATAGATCGATAGGCCATTTAGATTGGCGTCCACCGATAGCTTTATTGTTGATCAATTCACGAATATAGTCCGCATCAATGTTATCACTAGAAACAGCCTCTACGATGATAGCCTTAATTTCATCCACCGTAACACCTAATGTATTAGGGATGTAGCCTAAGATAGGTGCACTCACTTTAAATAGGTGTAATGCTAATTCCTTTGAAAGATTTGTAATTTGACGCATCGCCTGAGGATCTTGCTTCACGGCCGCTTCTAGGACGGCTACGCTTGGCTCATTAATATAGCGCAAGGCTAAATAATTTTCCTGTACAGCTTGTAATTGAACTACTTCGCTAGGTTCCTTAATATATTGCAATGCATCATAATTTGCCTTTACCGCTTCTAATTGCAACTCTTCTGATGGATTTGCTATATAGCGAATGGCCCAACCAGATTGCGCTAATGCACTTCGAATTAACGAGTCAGACGGATTGTCTATATACTCTAAAATAGCCCAGTCCTTTTCAACTAAAGTACTTAACAATTCTTCTGTAGGGTTTTCCACAAACTGTATTGCTCGTGGTGCTTGTGAAAGCGCCGTTTCAATAACCTTTTGAGTAGGGTCTTTGATATATTGAAGCAACATACCATTTTGAGCTACACAGGTAAGCTGCATCGCTTCCGTTGGATTTGGAATATTCCGAATCCCATGTGGGTTATTGGTCAGCGCTGTTATATATTGTTCCTCTGTCATACTATCCTTCTTTTCTATCTAAAAAGGCCATACGAATACGTATGACCTATACTGAATTCTATTCTAATTATATCATAAATTTTCGATATAGTTATATATCTTTCGTATACATACTACCCCGTTAATGCATCTAAATCTGAATTATTCCCAATCACTAATAATTTATCATCTTCACCAAGAATGGTACTTGGGTTTGGTGGAACTTCTAAATCCTCACCACGTCTTATGCCTACTGCATTAAGATTATATTTTTCACGCAAATTTGAATCCTTTAAACAAGATCCCACCAAGAATGAAGGCATTTTTATTTCTATAAGACTGATGTTTTTAGATAGTTGTAAATAATCCATCACATGGTCTCTAGTTAAAAACTGTACAAGGCGTAATGCCATATCATATTCAGGATATATAACTTGATCTACACCTATTTTATGAAGCATTTTGCCTTGTATATTATTTTCAGCCTTGGCCACAATTTTAGGTGCATCTAATTCTTTAAGAAGCATAGCTGTCATTAAATTAGCTTGAAGATTTCCACCTATAGCCACAATAACCATATCAAACTGGCTTAGCGCCAATGCCTTGATTGCCTCTTCATCGGTTGTATCTGCAACTATAGCATGTGTTATAAATGGTGAAATTTTCTGTACAACTTCTGGATCAATATCTACACCTAATACCTCATGATCCATAGAAGCTAACATCTTGGCAACAGTGCCACCAAATTGACCAAGACCTATTACTGCTATCGTTTTATGTTTCATATATGCCCCCTTTTATATTCAATCTAATCTGTTTTTATAACAATACACGCTCTTCTGCATAGCTAATTGGTTTAGTCGGTGCCGTTCTTAGCGCCCAAGTACCAATAGCAGTCATAACCCCTACACGCCCCGCAAACATGACAAGCATCAACACCCATTTACTACTTTCAGATAAATCAGGTGTAATACCCGTTGTAAGACCTACGGTCCCAAAGGCAGAGGTTACCTCAAAAAGTAGTCGAATAAAGTCATATGGCTCATCCCAAGCCAAATAACAAGTAGCAAATAAAACAAGAAGGATAGATAAAAAGATTATCCCATTTGCCTTAAGTACAGTAACCAACGAAATACGACGTTCAAAAACCTCTGTATCAGAACGGTTATTAAATAATGTACGTGATGCTAGAAAAGCGACGGCAATAGTACTAATTTTAACACCGCCTCCTGTGGAGTTAGGGCCTGCCCCAATAAACATAAAAATGATGGTAATAAACAGAGTTATGGGATGTAAATCATTATAATCTACAGTTGCAAGACCTGCCGTACGAGGGGTAATCGATTGAAATAGAGCAGCCATGACCTTATTCCATATAGGTAAAGGACCAAAAGTATTGGGATTCGCCCACTCAACTCCCAAGAAAATAATAGTCCCTAAAAGGATGAGCGCCGTTGTGCCAACTAACATTATTTTTGTGTGTAGTTTTAAATCTACAAAACGTCGTAGCTTGCGATGCGACCAAATATCAAAGGTTGCTAGATATCCGAAACCACCTATTACAATAAGGGCCATTGTATTTATATTAAATAATACATCACCCACCATGGCATAAGGTAGATCATTATCAAAAAATACGAAGCCTGCATTACAAAATGTTGAAATAGATTGCATAATCCCCGTATACAAGGCAGCATTACCAATATAAGGGTATAGCTGGATAGTATAGATTATGCCTCCAATAATTTCAATAACAAAGGTATAAATAGTTAATTTTTTCGTAATATGTAAGAGCCCTGTCATCCCATCGTATCCGATGTCTTCCGACAAAAGTAACCGACTTTTAAGCCCCACACGTTTTCTTAGTAATAAGGCAATGATGGTTGTAAACGATACAATACCTAGACCACCTAATTGAATGAGTATAACCATCACGATTTTACCAAACATAGACCAGTGGTAATACGTATCTACCGTTGCTAACCCTGTCACAGATACACAAGACACTGCCGTAAATGCGGCATCTACAAGCGCTGTACTCTGACCTGGCGCATTTGATATGGGCAACATGAGCAATATCGTCCCTATAGTCATAACAGCCAAAAAGCTAAGAGCTAATAGACGATAAGGATTTTGTTGCATATATTGTTGAACTTGATTTTTTGAAGTATTTTGCCACATAACCATAATCCTATCCTATAAGCGCCTTGATATCTTCTAAACTCGGCAATGGACTGCGGCCGCCAATTCCTTGCGTATTAAGAGCTGCTACAGCAGAAGCAAAAGTAGCCGCTTTTTCTAAGTCCTCGTGCGCACAACTATGGAGTAAATCGATAGCATTTAAGGACTGGCTCGTTTCATTCATAGTTGATGTGTTAGTACCATCTGCTATTTTGCAAAGTGTTTTTGTAAGCATAGCCAAAAAAGCACCATGGAAGCTATCCCCAGCCCCCGTTGTATCTACTACGGTAGCTTGAGAAAATGGTTCACATCGATAGGATGTTCCATCGGTCCATACAAAGTAACTACCATTAGCACCATCGGTAACACCTGCAATGAGGGCTCCTCGTTCATGAATGATACGACAAGCATCTTCTAGATTAGTTGTACCCGTATATTTTTCAGCATAGTCGCGAGCTACGATAACGATGTGACTGCCTTCTGTAATAGGTTTTATGTCTTCATCGTAGCGCTGAGCGCCACCATCTAAAGAAATGATAGTGCCTACCTCTTTTGCAACGGCCATAGCAGAGCGCATGAGTTGGCGATGTCTACCATTGATATGCAAAATATAGGCAGATTCTATGAGCTGTTTATGGGTCTCTAAAAACACAGGCTCAGTTGCAGTAGACCGTTCAAAAAATACAGCACGCTCACCAGTACTCTGTTTTACGAGGATTGTTGCCACTCCACTGTTAGCACCGCTTTCAACTTGAATGGCTTCTGTATTAACATTGTATTTTTCAAAGTCATCTAATATGTGACGACCTACCATATCGTCACCGATACTATCAATCATAGCCGTACGGGCACCATATTTTCCTGCCACCGCGAGTGCTGTAGCCACTGGCCCACCACCATCTGTGGTAGACGATATGACTTGCTGTACCTCACGGCCTGTAGGATAATGATCGACCACGATAAATCGATCTAATGTACTGGCACCTATGCCAACAATATCTATATGTTTTTGAGGAAATGTACTCATACTAATCTCCTACCTCTTTAACTATCACCATTACAATCAATAAAACTATAGCAATAATAATAACAATAACTATAACTATGATTACTTTTATCTGATTATAGTAGACACGTTCTATATAAAGTAATATTTATAGATTAAATATTACATGAATTCCTATAATTACAGAATACAATTCGCTGTATAAAAAGTAAACCCCAGACTATCGTCTGGGGCTACTTTGTAGTACAAAGTGTACTGTATGTCACGTAGTTTGTCTTGTTTAGTATATGTTGTGTGTGAGAAAGGTTGTTAGATATAAGGTGTAATATTACAGGTCAAGACATCATACGTTCCATCATATATTCAATTTCATCAGCACTCAAATTGTACATAGCCTGTACCATTCGATCTGCTGACTCACCAGAGGCACCGCTTTTAGCAATTTCTGCTTTTGCTTTAGCAATAAGTGCTTCCTTGCGTTGTGCTTCAGAATCTTCATCAGTTGGTACGGAAATATTAGCTTTGCCTTGGCCAATACCGCGTACCTCTTGGTTAGGATTATCTTTAGACGTTGTTTTAGTATCTTGAGCAGCCACCGCTTCTATAGCGAAGGAGTTTTTACCAGTCATGATATACTCCACAGCTTCCAAGGTACTTTGTGTAAGGTTTACAGTCCAAAATTCACCAGCTGCAGTCAATTTGTATAGCAAACCATTATACGCAACGAGACCGCGTTCTTCCCATAATTTATAGAGCCAGTTCAATTCACCTAATCTTGGATCCATTTGTTCTAAGCTCATAATATTTAAGAAGCCTTGTTCAAGTTGACTTACCACTTGATTTACGATAGGTTGTAACTCACTTTGTTTCATCAGCGCCATAAATGGTTTTTCACCACGGTTCACCATATCTTCGTATGGTTTTAATGCACGATGAAGCATCATGCCGTACCCATCGACATTACCGCCTGCGCCGCTACCAAATGGGAACATCGGTACGCCCGCTTTGGCTAAAATGTTATACAAGCTACGTTCACGGTTGTTTGCACTCCAGTGAGCCGCACTCAATCGACGATAGGAACGTTCATCAAGGTACTTACGACCGAATTCGAACATATCCCCTTGCATAGAAGTTGTCGCTGCAGCTGGCACTTTACCTTTTGCAATGTCTTTATTAAGATCACTGCCATCAAATACGTTCAATTGATAAAGGTCTGCACCATCCACGCCAGAACTTACTAAATCAGCTAAGTCTTGTTCCCAAACTTCCATAGTTTGACCAGGCAAGCCATAGATTAAGTCGATAACCACAGAACATTGTCCATACGCTTTTAGCGCAGCTAAACGTTCTAGTACAGTTTCTTTCGTATCTAAACGACCTACCATTTGACGTACTTCTGTGTTGAAAGATTGTACGCCGATGGACATACGGTTAACACCATTTGCCATCCACACATCGAGATTTTCAGGAATCAAATCGTGAATACGGCCTTCTAAGGTAAGCTCATAATCGTTAGACAGTGGCAAATACTCTTTGATCGCCTTAAGCAATCTTTCAGAGTTCGTTGGAGACAACGATGTTGGAGTACCACCACCGATAAATACGGCATGAATCAATCCATTTTTCAATCTTGGACGTTCACTAGCCATCTTTAATTCACTAATGAGGCCATCAA
>URZS01000058.1 GCA_900552445.1 uncultured Veillonella sp.
TTGGAATAATTCATCTTGATATTGTTGGCTTAAGCAACCTGCTACAATAAGGCCCTTACAGCGACCATCTTCCTTATATTGAGCAACTTCAAGGATGGTATTAATAGACTCAGCCTTGGCTTTCTCAATAAAAGTGCAGGTATTAACAACGATAAGGTCTGCTTCGCTTAGGTCTTCAGTAATGGTATAGCCATTGTCTCTCAACAAACCTAACATTACTTCAGTATCTACTAAATTTTTAGCACAACCTAGGCTAACATCCCCTAATTTCTTACCCATTCTATATCCTTTCTTCACTCGATTCTATCTCTATCTCTATCTCTTTTCCTATTTCTAGGATCCATTCAGCGGACTTAGTCTTTACGGAATCGTACTTGACTAACCCAGTGATTTAACAATAACTTTTTACCTTCCGTAGTATAGCCGCCATTCACAGGCCATAGCACTAAATCTTGACCTATAGAATCCTTCGGCTCATCCATTTCAGGATTGGTGAACATATAGGTAAAATTATTTTCTACCATATATTTCGCTGTTTTTGTCGATAACAACCAATTAATAAATTCAACACTATCTGCTTTATGCTTTGAGTTCTTTAACACCGCAGCACCGGTCACATAGTAAGATGTGCCATCTTTAGGGTATATGAACTTAATTGGATACCCATGACGATTATACTGAGCTACATCAGATAAGTTACCAATCCCAATGTTTATCTCCCCTAATGCAGTTAAGCGTACTGGAGTAGACAGGAATTTAGCATGTTGTACTACGTGTGGTTTCAAGCTATGCAAATATTCAAGAGCCTCTGGTTCTCCTTTGTACTCCACCATATTGTATAGCAAATTTGCCGCATTCTGAGACGCTACAAAGTCCGTCATAATAATAGACCAGTCGCCTTGTTTTCCCAATGTCTCCCAAGTAGTAATATACTTGCCAATACCATTGTAGAAGGTATCATTCTGAACAAATACGATGGGATCATACCAAAGTCCAACCCAGTAACCATTAGGATCTTTAAATGTATCTCGCACTTCATCAATTCGTTCATTAACGATCGGTGCATATTTACCAGTATTAGCACCTACAACGAGATTATCCTCAGAGGTGAGTACTAAATCGCCAGATGTGTCAGCTACAGTTGACGCTGACCGTTGTGCCATTTGATCCTCTGTAAGAGGCATGATCGTAACCTTTACATTTTGTTCCGCTTCATAACGATCAGCCAACATTGTAGTTAAATTATTTGGCAAGTCTGTATAGACTGTGATTTCACCGCGAACTGGCTCTTTAGCCTGTTCTAATTGTTCATGATGGTAAAAGTTCATGCCGTAGGTCAACATCCCTACTACAAAAAGGGCTAAAACGCCCGGAGCAATCCACCGTTTCATATATGCCTCCTATAAGACATAACGTATCCCCAACGAGACTAGTAAAACTAACCTCTATAATTAACGACCACCACGGCTTGTATTAGGCGAATGACCTTTAGTCATACCACTACGAGATGGTCTCCCCTTACTAACACTAGATTGACCATTAGAAGATCCTCGTGCATTAGATTTGCTATGCGACGTACGTCTTGAGCTGTCAGCTTTAGAGCGTGTATTCCCCCTACTACGCTGTTCACTAGGGTTGCGACCATTTCGGCGATCACTAGCTTGACTAGTACGAGCTCCATTAGATTGACTAGTACGATTACTATTGCGACCAATTGGGCGTGGCGGAATTAAACATTCTGGACCAAAACCAATTAAGTCACGTCGATTAGCCTCTATGAGGGCCTCTTTAACAAGGTCATAGTTTTCAATATTTTTAAACTGCATCAAAGCGCGTTGTTTTGCTTTATCTCGCCCCTTTTTAGCAACATATACAGGCTTTCCATCTAGTGGATTAATGCCTGTATAGTACATACAAGTAGACAGACTACCCGGTGTAGGAATAAAGTCTTGTACTTGTTCAGGGTACATATGGTGATCACGCAAAAACTCCGCTAATTCGATAGCATCCTCCAAGGCACAGCCTGGATGAGAGCTCATAAAGTATGGTACTAAATATTGCTTTTTACCAAGTTTTTTATTAGCCTCTTCAAACCAAGATTTAAAGGTGAGGAACTCTTCCTTCCCAGCCTTGCCCATCATGTTGGTTACACGTTTAGACACATGTTCAGGAGCTACTTTTAACTGACCACTGACGTGAAACTCACAGAGCTCTCGTACGAAGTCTTTATTGTTATCCGCCAGCACATAGTCATAGCGCAAGCCAGAACGAACAAATACCTTTTTTACCCCTTTTAACTTGCGCAACTTACGAAGTAAAGCAATGTAATCATCATGATTTGTATTCAAGTTCTCACAAGGCTCAGGTGCCGCACAAGTACGACCTTTACAAGCACCATATACAGCTTGCTTATCACAGGCTAAATGACGGAAATTCGCTGTAGGCCCCCCTACATCGTGAATATACCCTTTAAAGTTATCCATATTAATCATCGTCTGAGCTTCGTCAATCAATGACTCATGACTGCGATTTTGGATAATACGACCTTGGTGATTTGTAATGGCACAGAATGAACAACTGCCAAAACAACCACGTTGGCTAACAAGGCTAAATTGTACTTCACTCAATGCAGGTACGCCACCTTTGTCATCGTATTTAGGATGCCACTTGCGGGTATACGGCAAGTTATATACGCCATCCATTTCCTCCTGTGTCAAAGGCAATGCAGGCGTATTTTGGATAACATATCTATCCCCGTGTTTTTGTACTACTATGCGGCCATAGAATGGATCTTGTTCATCATATTGGATGCGAAACGCATCGGCAAAGTCCATTTTGTCAGCCTTAATAGCTTCATAAGATGGACACTCCACATAATCAATGGTAGGAATTTCCTTGGCCATGTAGCAAATGCCGCGTATAGATGGTAAGGATTCTTTAAATCTGCCTTGGTCTAACGCATCAGCTAGTTCAACGATTTGTAGTTCACCCATACCGTAAACGAGTACATCCGCCTTAGAATCGACTAAGATGGAGCGACGCACTGTATCTGACCAGTAGTCATAATGACCAAAGCGGCGTAAGGACGCCTCTATGCCCCCAATAATGAGAGGCACATCACTATAAGCCTCCTTCATGCGGTTTGCATATACCAAGGTAGCACGATCTGGACGATGACCAGCTTCACCGCCTGGAGAGTAATCATCTTGACGGCGAATTTTCTTTGCCGCCGTAAATTTATTGAGCATTGAGTCTAAATTCCCTGCCGTAACAAGGGATGCTAGACGCGGTTTACCTAGTTTTTTGAAAGCCTCTACATCATTCCAATCTGGTTGATCTATAATGCCTACACGATAGCCTTTGGACTCTAGGTATCTGCCGATAACCGCAGGAGCAAAGGACGGATGATCCACATAGGCGTCCCCACTGATGAGAACGAAATCTAATTCGGCCCAACCTCGTTCCTTCATATCCGAAGGTTCTGTTACTAAAAATCTATCCATTGATTGTGTAAATGCCTTTCTATCATTCCTAATCAACTATTAGAAAAGGAATAACCATAGTAAAAATACTGCCATACAGAATAAAATAATACCTAAAATAATGCGTTCTTGTACAATAGAACGTTGACGTTTTCGTTGCCGCGTTTCTAAGGACATACGTTTCTTAGAGGTTTGGTATTCAACGAATTCGCTTTGCACCAAATTAGGAGTGGCTTGAGCTTTCTGTCTCGTCACAGAGCGCAAAGAAAAGGTATCAATATCCCCTACTTGGCTTTGATAGGCTTTCACCAAACGATCTCCATCGAGATCTAAGTAATTGCCATAATTACGAATAAAGCCTTTTACGTAGACCTGTCCAGGAATGATGTCATAGTTGCCATCTTCGATAGCCTCTAAATAGGTTGTTTTGATATGTAGCACTTGCTCCACATCTTTAAAGGTTAGATTACGTCTTACCCGTTCACGTCGTAATTCTTCGCCTAATTCAGCCATTTTCGTTCCTTTCTAAATCTACGTAATATCATAATCATTCAATTATTGTTCATCATTGGAATCAGAGAAATATCTAGCTTTCGCTTGTTCAGGGCTCATCAAAATTTCTCGAGCCTTACTGCCCATGCTAGGACCAACGATTTTAAGATCTTCCATTGTATCTACAAGGCGTGCTGCACGGGTATAACCGATGCGGAAGCGACGCTGTAACATCGATACAGAGGCTTGACCGGATTCCATAACAAGATTTACCGCCCGTTCTAACAGTTCGTCACGATATACATCATTGTCCTCAGCAGACTCTTTTTCAGCTTCCTTTTCCGCCTCTTGAGTTACCGTATCATCATACTCTGGTTCACGTTGAGCTTTTACAAATTCTACAAGTTTTTCTACCTCATTATCAGAGATAAATGCACCTTGTACACGAATTGGTTTATTCGCCCCAATTGGAGCAAACAACATATCACCTTTACCTAGCAATTTCTCAGCCCCCGCCATATCGAGGATAGTACGGGAGTCAATTTGAGAGCCTACAGCAAAGGAAATACGGCTTGGTACATTGGCTTTAATAGAGCCAGTAATAACATTTACAGATGGGCGTTGTGTGGCAAGTACCATGTGGATACCTGCAGCACGCGCCATTTGTGCCAAACGACTAATGGATTCTTCAATGTCATCTGGAGCAGTCATCATAAGGTCTGCTAACTCGTCGATAATCAGTACGATCAACGGCATAGCCGCCTTAGGGTGTGCTTCGTTATAACTCTTAATATCCCGTTTACCAGACGCGGCAAAGGCTTTATATCGAGCCTCCATTTCACGAACGGCCCAACGCAATACAGCTGCAGCTTTTTTCATATCTGTTACAACTGGGGCCATCAAATGAGGAATGCCGTTATAAATAGATAATTCAACCATCTTAGGATCGATTAATAAAAGCTTAACCTCTTCTGGTTTACGACTAAAGAGAATACTGGAAATCAACGTATTTACACATACAGATTTACCAGAACCAGTCGTACCTGCTACGAGCAAGTGAGGCATCTTCGCAAGGTCCGTAATCACAGGCTTCCCTGCAATATCCTTACCAAGACCTACAGGAATACCACCTCGAGCATCCTTAAAGTCGCTACAATCTAGAACATCACGCAAATGAACGGCTTCAGTTGTCTTATTAGGTACCTCGATACCGATAGCAGATTTACCTGGGATTGGAGCCTCCATACGAATATGTTGCGCGGCTAAATTAAGAGCAATATCATCTGTTAAATTAACGATACGGCTAACCTTCACCCCAGGAGCCGGCTCGATTTCATAACGTGTAACAGTCGGGCCTTGTGTAGCATTTACAACCTTAGCAGTAATGCCAAAGTTACTCAATACATTCTCAAGCATCATCGCATTGTGAGCTACTTCTTCCCCATTATTTTGACTACCCTTCCCTTTCGCCAAAATATCAAGGCTTGGGAAATGGTAAGGTCTATCGTAAGTACGATGGATTTGACCATCTTTAGATACTGCTACTTGAGCCGTATCCTCTGTGGTGCTAATAATAGATGGCACTTGTAAGCCCATGCCTGCCATTCCAGCACCGGCACTGACAGAACTAGCGGCAGCCCCCGTGCCTGGCACGGCAGACACAATAGCCCCGTGATTAGTCTCCAATGGGCCCATCGTTGTATTTTGATAGGAAAATTCAGGTTCTTCCTCTTCAGTATTTCTTACTGCTTCAGACTCATCAGTATAACCTTCATCTGGCGTATATGTATAATCCTCATCTGGAACATACACATAATCATCACCAGTAGATCTATGCGTATCAGAGAATTGATCAAAATCATCAGCATCATAAGTCTTAGCATCGCCAGATGATTCAGAAATAGTAGCCAATTGCTCAGCTGCACGATTACGTGCTTCTAATTCAGCTAATTCCTTCCAAGATGTAGGAGGTTTTGGCGGTTCTACAGTTGTAACTGTATCTACGATAGGTTCCACATCTACAGAAGTGTCGGTCCCAAAGCTATCTCTATCGGTAGTAATACCACGTTTTTCTAAGCTATCTAATGCTTGATCTGCAGCATCTTCAAAGCGTGTATCTTTTTCCCTGTTATAGGCTTTACGCTGTTCCGCTGCTTCTTTGCGTTGCTCATTCCAGTCCTCAAAGACCTCTTTCGCAACGGCTACCTTCTCAGCAGCTACCTCTTTTGCTACATCTAAACCTACTTGGGTTTTATCTGCTGCCTTTTGTAAGCCACTGCGCAAGGATAATCTAGTAATGAGAAGACCAAAGGCTAACAACAAGAACACATCGAGAATAATAGCACCTAAATTACCTAATAAAGTGCGCATAAATGTTGCAATAGCACCACCTACAACACCACCTTGATTAGCTAGTTGTGTAGTAATGAGTTCCTGCCCCTCAGGAACACGCCACAATGGAACAAGAGCTAACAAGAATAGGAAAAACAAGGTCATTACTACGCCTCGTTTTGTAAAGGAAATAAATGTGCCCTTATATAATAATCGCCAACCTACCCAGAAAACGCATAAACAAGGAATAATGCCACCTAGACCGAAGCCATAGCGGAATATACCTGTTAAAATTTGACCAACAAGGCCTAGCTCAAAGCCAAAGAAACCGAGCAAAGAGATCACTGCAAAGGCAATGACAATAAGGCCTTTAACTTCGCTGCGCAAAGAAAAGCCTTGAGACTTTGATTGCTGTTTTGTACTAGTTCGCTTGCGGCGTGTGTTGCGTTTTTTGGTGGAAGTGTTTTCTTCTGCCATAAATCTATACAAACCCCTTACTTATATAACATTACAGTAAATTAACTTATCATTATATTATAGCATATATCGAAGTATTTAGT
>URZS01000059.1 GCA_900552445.1 uncultured Veillonella sp.
CAGTTGCTAAATTGGCACAACGAGTGGCTCCAAAATTGCATTTACACGGTAGTACGCAAATGACGGCGGCTACGCTTGATGCAGTTCGTTTTTATGAAAGCCTCGGTTTTACCCGTGTTGTATTGGCTCGTGAATTGAGCCTCCCTGAAATCGAACATATTTGCAAGAACTGTACAGCTGAAATTGAAGTCTTTGTACATGGCGCCTTATGCGTATGCTATTCTGGCCAATGCTTGATGAGTTCCTTCATCGGTGGTCGTAGTGGTAACCGTGGTGCTTGCGCACAACCTTGTCGTTTACCTTATGAACTATTAGATTCATCGGGGACTAGTTTATTACCTAAACACGAAGCTTATTTATTAAGCCCTAAAGATCTTAACTATAGTGAGCATATGAATGAGCTCGTAGCTGCTGGTGTTACGTCCTTTAAGGTAGAAGGGCGTATGAAGAAGGTTTCCTATGTACGCCAAGTTATTGGGACCTATCGCCATATTTTAGATACGGCTCATATGGATTCCTCTGATGCCAAGGCATTGGCATCTGGCTTTAACCGTGGCTTCTCCACAGACTACTTAACAGATCAGGTAGGGAGATCCATGATGACCGTGGTGGCCCCAAATAATCAAGGTAAACTAATTGGTAAGGCAGAGGTAAAAAAAGGACAAGTTCATTTATACTTAACGGAAGCTATTGAAAAAGGCTCACTCTTAAAGGTTATGCAAGCCACTGGTAGTATTACGTATTATCAAATTGACCAGAATTGGTCCTTAGTAGATGAAAAGCATTTTGTAGGTAAACCTGATGAAGGCTTCGGAGCGGGACAAGTATTCCTTGCGTCACCACCTAAAGCTCAAAAGCAGAGAGGTCTACAAGATTTCAGTGCTAAGTTAGAGGTACATGGATACTTATCTATTAATACAGACCGAGAAAAGCCTTGCACAGAACTTACCTTTGTATTAAATGATGGTCGTACTGTGACAGTATCTAATGAGTTTGAACCTGTTTATGCGAATAATAAACCGACTACATTAGAGAAGGTTACAGACCAAGTAGGTAGATTAGGGAATACATTGTTTACCTTAGGTTCTATGTCTATTCCTGACGGGCCTTATATGTGGCCAGCTAGTGTGTTAAATGCATTGCGCCGCGATGCTGTAGAGGCACTAGAAAACTTATTGATTACAGACCATGAAACGGCTTGGGCTGAGCTGGCTGCAGAACCTCAAGATATGTCATCTATGGTTGCTAAGGGTAAGGTTCAATATTCTGAGCCTATGGTGAGTGCTCGCGTTGATGAACTAGAGGCTGTGAAAGCAGCTATTGAAGGGGGCGCTAAGAAGATCATCTTCGGTGGTGACCGTTTACAACGTAAGCCTTATGAGCTTAGCATCTACGAGCAGGTAGCCAAGCTTTGCAAAGACAATAATGTACTCTGTGTATTTGCTACGCCTCGGGTTGTGAAAGATGATGAAGTAAAGGCGTATATGAATACCCTTAAGGCCATAGTTGAGGCAAAACCAGATAGCATTTCTATTCACGTTCCACAAGCGTTATTGTGGCTTCGTGACTTAGGGTATACAGGTGCTATTGAAGCCGATACAGGTCTTAACATATTTAATGGCTCTGCCTTACAAGTATGGGAAGATTTACATATGAGTAGCGTAGCACCGTCCTTAGAGTTAACATTGACGCAACTAGTAAGCTTACAAAAATCTACTAACCTACCATTAGAGATCATGGTTCATGGCTATACGGAAATGATGATTTCTGAATACTGTGCCATCGCTAGCTTTGTAGGGACTGGTAAAAAAGAAAACTGTCCAATGCCGTGCGTAACAGAAGATTACGCATTAAAGGACCGTAAAGGGGAAGTGTTCCCACTTCGCACTGATCCATATTGCCGCATGCATATCATGAACAGTCATGAAATGGACATGCGTGCTTACGTGCCAGAGTTACATCGAAAAGGGCTACATATTTTGCGTATTGATGGACGTCATATGGATCCAAAGAGATTGCGGACTATCGTAGCAGATTATGTATCCATTCAAAATGGAACTCAAGAGGCTCCGCCTAAGAGTGTAGGCAAAGATGATACGCCTATTACAAGGGGCCACTATTTTAGAGGTATTTTATAAAAGAGGTAGTACATTGTTTAACGAAGATGTATTAGACTTTCACCATATAAAAGAACAATTACAACAGCATTGTAGCTCTGCCATAGCTAAAGAATTGGCTATGAATATTGAGCCTATGATTGATGCGAAACAAATTCAAGAGCATCTTGATGAAACGGCAGAAGCCATGCGTTCTTTGCAGACTGAGGTAGAACAACCGTTAGGCGGTACGCGAGATATTCGTGAGTCCTGTAAGAAGAGTCGTAAAGACTTTGTTCTTACGCGTGAAGCACTATGGGATATTTATTTAACCATTGGTGCTTATAAGCGGATGACAAAGTTCTTTAGAACGAAATATATGGAATATCCATTGCTATCCTTATGGGTACAGGATATGCCGAATACAGATCGCATTGAAAACCGTTTTAAACGCGTCTTTGATGATAAAGGGGAATTGCTAGATACAGCATCTCCTAAGTTGGTGAACCTTAGAAATACGATTATCAAAACTCGGGAAAAGATTAAAAATGATATTCAAGCTATCTTACACGACAAGGATAATCAGAAGTATTTCCAAGAAACAATTATTACACAGCGTAACAATCGCTATGTAATCCCTGTAAAACAGGAATATCGCCAATATTTTGATGGTCTTATTCACGACCGTTCTGCAACGGGTCAAACACTCTATATTGAACCGATGCGTTTGGTGAATCTAAATAATGAATTACAAGAGGCTTTGATTGGTGAAGAGCAAGAAGTATTGCGCATTTACCGTGAATTGTCTGCCCTTGTAAAACAACATAGTAATGATTTGATGGATGCTTGTGAAAAGGTATCCCATATCGAATTTGTATATGGTAAGGCGAGCCTTGCTATTTCCTATAAGGGTGTACCAGCCATCTTGAGTACTGATAGAACAGTTAATCTCATGAGAGCTCGTCATCCATTAATTCCACCGAATGTGGTAGTGCCTACCAACATTTTATTAGGCACATCATATCGTATTCTATTAATTACTGGTTCTAACACAGGTGGTAAAACAGTATCCCTTAAAACATTAGGGTTATTGAGTTTAATGAACCAATGTGGTCTATTTATCCCTGCTGATCACGGTTCTATGTTGCCAGTATTCCATAATATCTTTGCCGACATTGGGGATGAACAAAGTATTGAGGCTAGCCTTAGTACGTTCTCTGCTCATATGACGCAAGTGATTTCCATCATTAAACATTGTGGGTCTAATGACTTGGTATTACTAGATGAGCTTGGTTCTGGTACTGATCCAGAGGAAGGTAGTGCTTTAGCAGTATCTATCCTTGAATTCTTCCGTAAAAAGGGCGCTCTTATGATGGTAAGTACTCATTATAATGAGCTTAAAAATTATGCATACCATACGGAAGGTATTGAAAATGGCCATGTAGAGTTTGATGAGCGCACCTTAAAACCAACATATCGACTTCATATCGGTGTAGCTGGTAGTAGCCATGCATTGAGCATTGCGGCCCGTCTAGGCTTGCCAAAAGATATCGTAACGCGCGCGGCAGAGTATAAATCTCAATTTGGTAGCCATGAAATGGAAGAAGTTCTTTCAGATTTGAATGAGCAACTTCGTAAAGCGTCTGAACGGGAAAGAGCCTTAAAGAAAGAGCTCGATGAAACACGTCGCATGCGTGGTCAATTAGAGAAGGAAAAGAAACAGTTTAACGAAAAACGCAAACAAATCTTAGCTAAAGCTCAAGCTGATGCTGAAGCTATGAAGCGCAGTTTACGTGTTGAAGGGGAAGCGATTATCAAGCAATTGAAGTCGCAATTCTCTGAAACGAATAAGGATAAACGTCAGTCTGCTATCAATGTGGCGCGTAAAGGCATCTCTAATGTTCATGTGCCAGATGCACCAGTCGATGATGATCGTAAGACCTTAACTGCGGATGAAGTCAAGGTTGGACAAGTTGTATTCGTAACGACCTTGCGTTCTTTAGGTACCGTATTATCTATGAAAGGTAATCGTGTGAATGTAGACATTAATGGCTTAACTGCAACAGTTAAGGTTAATGAATTGCAATCTACCACACGTGAAGAGGGCAATAAATTAGAACGTGAACAAAAAGCGGCTATGCCTAAAACACGAAAACGTATGGGTGGTTCTGCGGTACAACGTCAAAAAGAGGTTCGTACAGAAATCAATATCCTTGGTCAAACAGTAGACGAAGCAACTGTATCTGTCGGTAGATTTATCGATCAAGCCTTGCTAGGTGGCGTAAACCAAGTGCGTATCATTCATGGTAAGGGAACAGGTGCATTGCGTGAAGGGGTTCACCAATATTTGCGTACCTTGCCTCATGTAGCCCACTTTGAAACAGCAGGTTATGATGAAGGTGGTGCAGGGGCTACCAACGTAGTGCTTAAGTAACAAATAAGTCACTTGTACAATATAATAATAAGATCATATTTAGAATGGTATTTGAATATGGAACAAAAAAGGTAGTAAGTTCAAAAGAACTTACTACCTTTTTTAGACGTCGCTATTAGTATTAACGGTCTTTTTTAGATTTTTTGTTTTTAGATGAATTAGATTTTGGTTCAGATACTTCTTCCTTAGAAGATTGATCTTCTTCTTTTACTTTTTCATCTTTTTGTTTATCTTTGTCGTCTTTTTTATCTGCTTTATCGTCCTTTTTGTCGTCTTTTTTAGGTTGTACTTTCACAGGATTGAAATAACCTTCAGCGATTGCTGATTGAGCACTAGAAGGAACAGGGAAGTCAGAAGCAGGGGTATTGGCAAGCGCATTTGCCATGAATTGGCCCCACATAATAGCAGGTGTGTTACCACCGGTGATGCCTCGTAATGTTTCCGAGCCATAGTCATCACCAATCCAAACGGCAGCTACTAAATCAGGCGTGTAACCAACGAACCAAGCATCCTTGGAATCATCTGTTGTACCAGTTTTACCTGCTGCAGGACGACCGATTGCGGCATTACCACCAGTACCGCCATTTATAACGGATTCTAGCATATTTGTAATGATTGCTGCATCTTTTTCGTCTACAACGCGTTTTTCTTGGATGGAGTGTTCCTCCACAACTTGACCGTTGCGATCTACAATTTTAAGGATTGCCGTAGGTTGAACTTTGATACCGCCATTAGCGAGAACGCCGTAAGCTTGTACCATTTCAAGAGGGGTAACACCATGTGTTAAACCACCAAGTGCTGTAGACAAGTTGTAATCTTGATCAGTTAGAGTAGAGATACCCATTTCTTTAGCAAGTTTAATAACCTTAGTCATACCCACTTCGTCAGCAATTTTTACTGCTGCTACGTTACGAGAATGTTGTAATGCGTAGCGGTATGTCATGCTACCTTCGTAGTCATTTTCATAGTTTTTAGGGCTCCAGCTACCGAAGCTAACAGGACTGTCTTCAACGATAGAACCAGGAGTTTTACCAGACTGAATAGCCGCCAAGTAAACGAAAGGTTTCATAGCGGAACCTGGTTGACGTTCTGCTTGTGTAGCACGGTTGAAAGCGTCATCACCGCGACCGCCAACCATGGCTACGATGTAACCATTGTGAGGGTTCATTGCTACGATAGCACCTTGCGGTTGGTGCAAACCATTTTTATCAGTATAGAAGTCTGGTAAGTTTTGCATCGCTGCAACTGCAGCATTTTGAGCATCCATATCGAGAGTTGTATAGATTTTCAAACCATCTTTATAGATTGCATCATCGCCATATTTCTCAGAAACTTGAGCAATTACGTAATTGATGAAGTAAGATGCATTAGATTTTTCGTGGGTTTGTTCTTGTTTAGCCACTAAGCCTAAATCTGCTTGGCGCGCTTCATCAGCTTGCTCTTGTGTAATGTAACCGTATTTTACCATTTGGCCTAACACGACTGCTTGACGTTTTTTACTAGCTTCCAAATCGTTGAATGGGGAGTAGTAGTTAGGACTTTGAGGTAAACCAGCGATGAGAGCTGCTTGAGCAAGTGTCAATTGACTGGCATCTTTACCGAAGTATACGTGAGATGCAGATTGTACACCGTAAGCACCTTGACCAAAGTAAATTTGGTTCATGTACATTTCAAGGATTTCATCCTTTGTGTAATGCTGTTCAATTTTAAGTGCTAATAAGGCTTCAGAAATTTTACGTTTAAATGTTCTATCTTGTGATAGGAACGCATTACGAGCTAACTGTTGAGTGATTGTGGAACCACCTTCAGATACGCCGCTATGTACGATGTTTACCCATATAGCACGCAAGATACCAATTGGGTCGATACCATGATGTGTATAGAAACGAGAGTCCTCTGTAGCTACAAAGGCGTTCTGTAAATCTTTTGGCACATCCTTCAATGGAATTGGCAATCGATTTTCTGAGGAATGAACCGTCGTAATGAGATTGCCGTGCACGTCATAAATTTGAGACGATGCAGAAGGTCGTACATTAGATACATCTGGTAGATTAGATAACGTGGCACTTATGAACCCACAGCCACCACCGGTTACGATGAGTACAAAGAGAAGGGCACAAATCCAAAATAGACGCTTAGGACTCGTTTTCTTCGGTGTAGAACCATTGCCGTTTGACCGGCGATTGGATCTCGAACTTGAGTTACTACTCATAGAGTCACCTCTTTTTTCTTTTAGTAAAT
>URZS01000060.1 GCA_900552445.1 uncultured Veillonella sp.
GGATAGAAAATCATAGATTATGATTGCTATACCTATAGAGTGAGGTCGACTAGGTCTTTCCCAAAACGACTTTGGCCCTGCGAAGGCCGTAGGCCGAAGTCAGACCCGGCCAGTGGAGGGCATAGGTCCACGTGAATCACATGTAATATGAATGCAAATATATGCCCTACCATCGCATTGAATACAATAAAAATGAACAACAAGTAAGGAGTTATAAATGATTAAAGACGCATTATATGCAGTAACGCACGGTCAAGATTTATCCTACGACCTTGCTAAAGATACAATGAACAAGATTATGAGCGGCGACGTACCCGAGGTTCCTATGGCAGGTTTCTTGTGCGCTTTGGCCGCAAAAGGCCCTACTGTAGATGAGGTTACGGCTTTTGCTGAGGTTATGCGCGAGAAGGCTGGTTCTGTGCCTCATGAAGGTACTGTTGTGGAAATCGTAGGTACTGGCGGGGACGAAGCGAATACGTTCAACATTTCTACTACATCTGGCTTTATCATTTCTGCCGCAGGTATTCCTGTAGCAAAGCATGGTAACCGCAGTGTATCTAGTAAATGTGGAGCTGCTGATTTGATCGAAGCATTAGGTGCTAAATTGGAGCTTAATGGCGAACAAAATGAGGCGGTTCTCAATAAAGCAAATATGTGCTTCATGTTTGCCCCTGTGTATCATCAAGCCATGAAATATGCAGGTCCTGTACGTAAGGCGCTAGGCGTTCGTACGGTGTTCAACATCCTTGGACCTTTGGCAAACCCTGCAGGCGCAACTGTAGAGTTGATGGGCGTGTACGATAAATCCTTAGTAGAACCATTGGCTCGCGTATTGGCTAACCTTGGCGTTAAACGCGGTGCAGTGGTACACGGCTTCGACGGTCTCGATGAGATTACAGCTACCAATAAAACGTACGTATGCGAAATTAATAATGGTACTTTCACAAGCTATGAATTCGATCCTAAGGAATATGGTTTCGAATACGCTGATAAAACTGAGCTTGAAGGTGGCGATGCTACGGTGAATGCTGAGATTACTCGCCGCGTTCTCGGCGGTGAGCAAGGTGGCAAACGCACAGCCGTTGTTCTTAATGCAGGCATGGCGATTTACCTCGCAAAGGATGGCATTACATTGGCAGAGGGCATTGATGAGGCGACAAACATGATCGACTCTGGCAAGGCGCTTGCCACAATGGAACAGTTTGTGAAAGCAACACAAGAGGTATAACCATTGATTTTAGATAGAATTGTAGAGGCTACCAAAATTCGGGTAGCTCAAGAAAAACAGGTGGAAACGCCTGAGGCTGTAAAAGCAGCGGCTTTGGCGTTACCATCTGATACAGGATTTCCTTTTGAAGTAGCCCTTCGTCAGCAAGACTTTAACTTCATTTGCGAAGTAAAGAAGGCATCTCCGTCTAAGGGAATCATTGCTGAGCACTTTCCCTATTTAGACATCGCTAAAGAATATGAAGTAGCAGGCGCTGCGGCTATTTCTGTATTAACTGAGCCAGACTTCTTTAAAGGTGATAAAAAATATTTGCAAGAAATTGCAAGCACTGTAAAAATCCCTGTACTTCGCAAGGACTTCATCATCGATGAATACCAAATCTACCAAGCGAAGGTGTGGGGCGCTAGTGCGATCCTCTTGATTTGTGCATGTTTAGATGTACCTACATTAACAAAATTCCGTGAGTTAGCTGACTCTCTAGGCTTATCCTCCTTGGTAGAGGCTCACGACGAGCATGAGGTACAAATGGCCATCGATTGCGGGGCCCGTATCATTGGCGTTAATAACCGCAATTTGAAAGATTTCACCGTAGATGTACAAAATAGTGTACGATTACGCAATCTCGTGGAAGACGATGTAATTTTCGTATCTGAAAGTGGCCTTGAAACGCCAGAGGATATTCAAGTATTGCGGGATAACAATATCGGCGTAGCCTTGATGGGGGAAACCTTTATGCGTTCCCCTAATAAGGTTGAAAAATTGGCATATCTTTATGGCCCAACCTACTACACACCAAAGGTTAAGATGTGTGGTATCTCTAAGGTAGAAACCATCCCTGCTATAGTCGAAGCAAAGCCTGATTATATGGGCCTTGTATTTGCACCGAGTAAACGGCAAGTCACTGTGGAGCAAGCTAAGACGTTAGTAGCTGAGCTCCATAAGGAATACGAAACAACATATGGTGAAGCTACAGTACCAATGAATACTGATACAGCACAAGACAGTCAAGACAGTCAGGACAGTCAGGACAGTCAGGAATTTGTCCAAGGAAACTCTAATTTTGAGAAGATTAAAACAGTAGGCGTATTCGTAAATGAAACGGTAGAAAACCTACTTAAGATTGCTGAGGAAGTCAAACTTGATGTGATTCAACTTCATGGAGATGAAGATGAGTCTTTCATCCAATCCTTAAAAGAATGTACTAATGTAGAGGTTTGGAAAGCTGTTCAAGTCCGTAGTGCGGCAGATGCAGAAAAATGGATTGATAGCAGTGCGGATATGCTTTTATTTGATGCATACCACAAAGACGAGCGGGGCGGTACAGGCGAAGTATTCGACTGGTCCTCGTTAGATGAGTTTGAACGACCATTTATGCTCGCAGGCGGTATGGATAGTACCAATGTGGCCCGTGCGATTCGTACGGTTCGCCCTTATGGCATCGATATTAGCAGCGGCATTGAAACAGAAGGCGTGAAAGACGATGAAAAGATTAAAGCTTTCACCAATATCGTAAGAACAATAGCCCTGTCATAACATGGCATATTAGCAAGAATGATAGATAGAAAGGTAAGTTATATGAGTGAACAAAGACATGGTTATTTTGGCTCCTTTGGTGGCCAATTTATGCCAGAAACATTGATGAATGCAGTCATCGAATTGGAAGAGGCGTACAACAAGTACAAAGATGATCCTGATTTCGTACGTGAACTTGAGGATTTACATAAAAAATATACAGGCCGTCCATCCCTTTTATACTATGCAGAACGCATGACAAAGGACCTTGGGGGCGCTAAAATCTATTTAAAACGGGAAGACTTGAACCACACTGGTTCCCACAAGTTGAATAACGTAATTGGTCAAATGTTATTGGCAAAACGTATGGGTAAAACGCGCGTTATTGCTGAAACTGGTGCAGGCCAACACGGCGTTGCAACGGCAACTATTGCAGCGTTAATGGATATGGAGTGCGAGGTATACATGGGCGCAGAGGACTGTGAACGTCAAGCGCTCAACGTATATCGCATGCAATTGCTCGGTACAAAGGTACATGCTGTAACTAGCGGTACTAGCACGTTGAAAGATGCTGTATCTGAAGCGATGCGCGAATGGACAAATCGTATGTCCGATACGCACTATGTATTGGGCTCCGTAATGGGTGCGCATCCATTCCCTATGATTGTTCGCGACTTCCAATCCATCATCAGCCGTGAAGCGCGTGAGCAAATTCTAGAAGCGGAAGGTAAATTGCCAACAGCTGTTATGGCTTGCGTAGGCGGTGGCTCCAATGCGATGGGCATGTTCTATAACTTCATCCCTGATGAAAGCGTACGCCTCATCGGTTGTGAAGCGGCAGGTCGCGGTATCGACACAGAGGAACACGCAGCGACAATTGCGAAAGGCTCTGTTGGTATCTTCCATGGCATGAAATCCTATTTCTGCCAAGACGAAGACGGCCAAATCGCGCCAGTATACTCCATTTCTGCAGGCCTTGACTACCCTGGTATCGGCCCTGAACATGCGTACTTGTACGACAGCGGCCGTGCAGAATATGTGCCTGTAACGGACGATGAAGCGGTAGATGCTTTCGAATACTTGTCTCGTTTAGAGGGGATTATTCCAGCTATCGAGAGTGCTCATGCAGTGGCGCATGCGCGTAAAATCGCTCCTACTATGAGCAAGGACGATATCATTATTATTTGTTTATCTGGTCGTGGCGACAAAGACGTAGCGGCTATGGCGAAATACAGAGGGGTGGATCTTCATGAGTAAAATTAAAGACGCTTTCACAAAGGGCAAGGCATTCATCCCGTTCATCAGCGCTGGTGACCACGGCATTGAAAATACAGAACGTTATATTCGCGTCATGGTGAAAGCCGGTGCGGACATGGTAGAAATCGGCATTCCTTTCTCCGATCCAACGGCGGAAGGCCCAGTTATCCAAGCAGCGAGCACACGCGCTCTTGCTACAGGCGTAAAAATCAACGATATCTTTGATATGGTTCGCCGTTTACGTACGGGCGATGATACGGTGACGATTCCGCTCGTATTCATGACCTATTTGAACCCAATTTATGTGTTCGGTCGTGAGAAATTCTTTACCCTCTGCGAAGAGGTAGGTATTTCTGGCGTTATCGTGCCAGATATGCCGTTTGAAGAAAAAGGCGAACTAGCGAGCATTGCTAATAAACACGGTGTTGAAGTAGTATCCTTAATCGCTCCAACATCTGAAAACCGCATCGAAATGATCGCTAAAGAAGCAGAAGGCTTTATTTACTGCGTATCTTCCCTTGGTGTTACAGGTATGCGTAGCGAAATCAAGACGGATATTAAATCCATTGTTGAAACGATTCGCAAATATACAGATATCCCTGTAGCGGTTGGTTTTGGTATTTCTACACCGGACCAAGCAGAGGCTATGGCGCGCGTATCTGATGGTGCCATCGTAGGCTCTGCCATCGTTAAAATCGTTGCAGAACATGGCGAAAATGCAGATCAAGCATTATTTGATTACGTACAATCTATGAAACAAGCTGTCCAAAAGGCTGGTGCATAAGGAGGTCGTATGCAACGCTGTACACGTTGTGGTAAAGAAGGGCCAGATGACCAATCCATCTGTTTACGTTGTGGCGGGAATATGGGGCCCTTAGGTGGTCCTATTTATACAAATGTGCACCGCCAAACAGGTGTAACCATTGTAGATTTTGAACGATATAACATGGGGTACAAGGATAACTTTATCAATACCTATCTCATACAATGGACTGTTATCAGTGGTCGTTCTTCACGGGGAAACTACTGGCGATTTATGCTCGTCCTGGCACTTCTATGGGCGCTTATGTACATGGTATGTGCTCTTATCGGTTGGGCCAATGCAGATGATACAGACCAATTTATTGCGTGGGTTTTCCTAGTTTTCATCATGATTGTTTTTACGATTATTCCGGTTGTTACTATTACGATTCGTCGTCTCCACGATGTGAATCGATCGGGTTGGCTTGCACTGCTTATGGTAGTGCCTGTCATTGGTCCCTTAGCTTTATTAAATTGGACGGTGAAAGCAGGGGATCCAGAGGAAAATCGCTTTGGGAAACCGCAGTATACTGAGCCAGTCGATGAAAACTTAAGTGCTCGGCTGGGTATTTCTACAAGTCCCACTCGTTCAACGGATCGTACGATGATAGCTGTACTCCTTGTGAGTATGGCCCTTGCTTGGTATGGCAATTATAATATTGCAGAAGGCGTGGCGAATGTCATTCAAGGTGGAGAGTTTAAAACTGCTGCTAGATACTCCAAGGAGACAAAGTCTGAAGAAAAGTCTTATGGCCTTGAGGCTCGGATCTCTGTGGAGCGTTTCTTTGAAGAGGTCGTTAATGAGCGTTTTAGAGATGCTCATGCTCGTCTTGGCGGGGCCGAACGGGAGAAATATCCAACCAAAGAAAGCCTGGCTAAAGCCTATGAAGGTGTGCGCCGCGTAGACTACGATAAACTTGAAGTCATAGCTGACTCAAAGGATGAAGTGCAAATCGCCTTTGCTATTATCCTGAGCGGAAAAAAAGATGGAACACCATTTACTGAGCGTCGCAGTGGCACCATGATTATGCGCCCTAATAAATATACGCAATTCCAAATCGTAGAGATTAGAGAGAAATAATTTGTATACTGATTAAAGAAGACTATAAAGTTTATAGCTCTTACCAGAATCTTTATCTCTGATACAAGTAAATACTATATAAAAGATTGCAACAAAAAGACGTTATACATTGTATAACGTCTTTTTGTTAGTTAGTTTAGTTTTGTCTTATATAATCAGCAGGAACTGATTATGAAAGGGGCTTAATCATTACTTTAGTTAATTTAGCTTTCATAATTGTCTCCTGCATAATAAGTTGTACAAATTTTAGTTGTAAAAAATCTAATTAAAGTATAGAGAAAATTAATGAAGGATAGATGAAAAAATAAGTTGATACATCATAGTATAATAAGATTATCTATGTTTGTATATTATCTAAAATTATAGTAGGAGTTTTATGAAACAGAGAGTATATGAGATCCTCTATCGTGAGCTAGTGGAAAACTATGCGAACAGTAAGGGACGAACGAATACCGCCGATTTTTGGCTAACCATAAGTGCCATATCCTTTGTATATGGTTTAATTACATGCATTACGGGCCTTGCAAGCTATATACCGTATGGATATCTTTATGCCGTATCTTTAGGTGGGGGCATATTAATTTCCTTATCAATCTTGTTGTGCTTGCCGACGATCATGCTCATGGCGAGACGATTACGAGACTCTAATAATGATCCGATGTTGATTATTTTACTGTTGGTTCCTATTTTAGGCTGGATTGCTTTATTGTATCTGTTGTGTAAACGAACATCGCCTATCCAAGAACGACCAGATATATATAACAATGAAGCAAACATAAATAACAATGAA
>URZS01000061.1 GCA_900552445.1 uncultured Veillonella sp.
TGAAGATAAGTTACGTTTCGTAGTAGCCCCTACTATAGCAAAGCCAATGAAGAATGCCAGTGTGCCTACTAATGCAGGAATGACTACATCAAACACATTATATCGCAACGATATCAAGGTCAATGTAAGGCCATTCAAAGCACTATAGAGGAAGAACATACCACGCAAAGTCATTACGTTTGCCGTGTATGCTCGAGCGCTAAATAGAACTATAACGCCAAGCTCTACTAATAAGATAATATTGAAGTTTTGGTACGCAAAGCGCAACCAGTTTGGATTTGCTAACGCAGCAAATCCAACACCGATAGTTGTAAGCAAACCTACAACCATCCACAAGAAAGATCCCTTCAAACGTTGGGATACAATACTTTCAACCTGAGCAACTTGAGAGTTGCTAGGTCCTGTTACATTATATGGATTCATAATATTTCTCCTCTTTACTCTCTACCTATCGAGCATTGGCAATGCCTGCAAACACCTTGCCTCGCTCGCCATCGATAGTTACCTCTTGACCTTCAAGAAGTACGTCATGAGCATTTTTAGCGCCTAAAATTACAGGAATACCATAGGTAATGCCTGCAATAGCACTGTCAGAGGTATAACCATCTTCAACAGCGATAATGCCGCCTGCACGTTTTGCAATAGCCATTAATTCAGGTTCCATTGTGCCCACCACAAGGATGTCGCCGTCTTTGAAGCTTTCATAATTGCCCTTATGATTAGCAGCAATGAATACTGTGCCTGTAACGGATTTACGCAAAATACCATTACCAGATAAGAGTACTTGGCCTGCAATATGAACGCGAATCATATTTGTAGTACCTGTAGCACCAGATGGTACACCAGCAGTTACGACTACAAGATCACCAGACTCAATCGCCCCTGTACCAAGAGCACCTGTAATCGCTTGTTTAACCATTTCATCAGAGTTAACGATTTCATGGCCTTTAATAGCCTCTACGCCCCAGCATAATTGCATGCGACGAATTGTTTCGTCATGCGGTGTTACGGCAATAATTTTGCAAGCCGGACGATGGCGAGCAGTACTAAGCGCCGTATGACCAGATTCAGTACATGTCAAAATAGCGGCAGCCCCAAGGTTTTGAGCGATGCGCACACTTGCTAAACATACAGCACTGGTAGTCGTCATATCCTCATCTTGACGAGCACGGTTTTTGCTATCGTAAATCGCCGCTTGTTCTGTTACCTCTGCAATGCGTGTCATAGTCGCAACCGCCTCTACTGGGTAAGCACCATTTGCGGTCTCACCAGACAACATGATCGCATCCGTACCATCCAAGATGGCATTGGCTACGTCACTTGCTTCCGCCCGTGTAGGACGTGGATTTTGAATCATGGACTCCAGCATTTGGGTTGCCGTAATAACTGGTTTACCCAAATCATTACATTTTTCAATCATCATTTTTTGAAGTACTGGTACCTCTTCTGCAGGGATTTCTACACCAAGGTCACCACGAGCAACCATGAGGCCGTCCGCTACTTCTAAAATTTCATCAATGTTTTTAACACCTTCTGCATTTTCAATTTTCGCGATAATCTTGATATCTTTCTTTTCAGACTCAAGGATACGGCGAATGGCTACAATGTCCTTACCGCGCTGCATAAAGGAGGCCGCCACAAAGTCTACCCCTTGTTGGCAACCAAAGCGCAAATCTGCTTCGTCCTGTTCAGATACAGGTGGCAAGCTAAGTGCTACGCCTGGCACAGCCACCCGTTTACGGTTACCGATTTCACCACTATTTTGAACGGTAGTAACGATGTTATTCCCTTCGATAGCATCGATAGTAAGCGTTACAAGGCCGTCAGCTAAGAGGATTTTATCCCCTACGGACACGTCGCCTACAAGACCTTTGTGGTTCACGGAGCTAAGCTCTTTTGTACCTTCCACATCATCTGTAGTCAATGTAAACTTTTGACCTGCTTCGAGGAACACTTTGCCCTCTTTAAATAGGCCAAGACGAACCTCAGGACCTTTCGTATCGAGCAATAAGGCGATTGGTTTATTAACAATCATCGCCGCATCACGCACCATTTGCATGCGCTCTGCTTGCTCTTCGTGAGATCCATGAGAGAAGTTGAAACGAGCCACGTTCATACCAGCTCGCATCATATCTTCCAAGATACCAAATTTATCTGTTCCTGGACCTACAGTACATACGATTTTTGTACGTTTCATGTTTCCTCCTATGAAAGTAACCCCTAGACGGGATTTTTCATTTCTTATGATATAAATGTTCGTGAAAGCTATCTAAACCACACGCACATATGTTATTGGACCTCTACAGAGCCATCACCTAATATAGCTTCAATAGCCTTAATAGATTCATCACTAGGGTCAAAGCACATGTTCGGTGGCAAGTTAATGCGTTTCCGTTGACGGTGTAAGTATAGTGATGTTGGTACAGAGCCTGCGGTGCTAGTTAACACTCGTTTCAAGGCCTCACTATTTTCTGGCGTGTCATATTGGCTATAAATATGGATAGCTACATGTTTCGCCTGACTATAGTTTACCTTTAACGGCATAATGCGGTCTGCAATAATTTGCACACCCTTTTCATCCGCATCAACGCGGCCTTTTACCTTAACGATCATATCAACAGCAAGGAACTGTTGACTTTGACTAAAGACCTTCGGGAACGCCACAACATTAGCCGCACCAGAATAATCTTCGATGCGAAGAATGGACATAACCTCATTTCGTCTCGTCATGCGGTCCGTCTTATTTTCAATCAAGCCCCCAAAGGTAATGGTTTGACCATCATACTGCTCTGGATTTTCTACGAGAGCGCCTAGTTCAAATAAGCCCTCTAATTCCTTTGCATAGCCTTGCAATGGATGGCCTGTAATGTAAAAGCCTGTATATTCCTTTTCATCCTTTAATTTATCGTCTTCCGATAAATCCTCTACATTCGGTACAGGGATGAAGTCAACGGACTCTTCTATATCCCCAAAAAGGCTCATGGTGCCCATAGCGGCATCCTTTTGCTCTTTGGCGCCAACGGCTTGAGCACTTTCATACATGTGCAATAATTGGTTTCGGTTTTCCTTGAAACCATCCATAGCGCCGCAGCGAATGAGACTTTCAAGAAGTCGTTTATTAACAACCTTGTTGTCCACTCGTTTACAGAAATCTACGATATCCGTATAGAGGCCGTGCTCATTGCGCTCGCGAATCAAGCGATCAATGGCATTATCACCTACGTTCTTGATGCCGCCAAGGCCGAAGCGAATGGCATCGCCTTGCACGGCGAAGCTGCGCTCAGAATAGTTAATATCTGGGCCTAAAACCTTAACATTGTGCTTCTTACAAGAGTTAATGTAATACGTTAACTTTTGCATGTTCTGCATGAAGCTCGTCATGGTAGCGGCCATAAATTCTGGGAAATAGTGGGCCTTCAAATACGCCGTTTGGTACGCAATGTACGCATAAGCCGCACTATGTGATTTATTAAAGCCATAGCCAGCAAAGTATACGAGCAAATCGAATACTTCGTTTGCAATGGACTCTTCTATACCATTATTTATGGAACCTTGAATAAAGGACTCGCGCTGAGCCTTAAGAACAGATTCCTTTTTCTTACCCATGGCGCGGCGCATCAAGTCCGCTTGACCAAGGGAGAAACCACCCATGGCGGACGCAATCTGCATAACCTGTTCTTGGTATAAGATTACACCAAAGGTGTCTTTTAATATTGGTTCCAAAATTGGATGTAAATAAGTAACCTCTTTTTTACCGTGACGGCGGTCGATAAAGTCCGCCACCATGCCAGAGCCTAGTGGGCCTGGACGGTACAAGGCTACCAATGGAATTAAGTCTTCAAAATGCTCAGGCTTAAGGTCCATAACGAGCTTGGTGATACCTTCCGACTCGAGCTGGAATACACCAGACGTGTCGCCTTTTGTAAGGATATCACAAGCGGCCTTATCATCGAGTGGAATGGCATCTAAATCGAGGTCGATACCGCGGTTCGCCTTGATGAGCTTTAAGGCATCCCCCATAACCGTTAAGGTACGAAGGCCCAAGAAGTCCATCTTTAAGAGCCCTAGTTCCTCGATATTATCCTTATCGTACTGCGTAACAAAGCCTTCTTCGTTGGCATTTTGTACCGGTACGTGGTCATCTAGAGGGTCCGCAGAAATTACGACACCCGCCGCATGAGTGGACGAATTGCGCGCTATACCTTCTAGCTTTTTACCAAAATCAAATAACTCTTTAACGTTTGGATCGGCTTCGTATAAAGCTTTTAACTCTTTGCCTTGTAGAGCCTTATCTAAGGTAATCCCCAGTTCGTTGGGAATCATCTTCGCAATGCGGTTTACTTCCGCCAGTGGCAAGTCCAGCACGCGGCCTACGTCGCGGATAACGGCGCGCGCTGCCTCAGTACCAAAGGTGATAATCTGGGATACGCGCTCTTGCCCGTATTTTCGTGTTACATATTCGATAGCTTGACCACGCTTTTCATAGCAGAAGTCAATATCAATATCGGGCATGCTTACCCGCTCTGGATTCAAGAACCGTTCAAAGAGCAAATCGTATTTTAAAGGATCAAGACCTGTAATGCCTAATAGATAGGCGACCACAGAACCTGCCGCTGAACCACGACCTGGACCTACTAAAATATCGTGCTCACGAGCATAGCGTACATAGTCCCATACGATGAGGAAGTAGTCCTCAAAGCCCATGGTACCGATAACGTCTAACTCATAGTCGAGACGCTTTTGTAACTCTTCAGACGTTTCACCATAAAGGCGTGGAATTTCTCGTTCACAAACCTTACGTAAATAGGTTTTAGACGTTTCCCCTTCTGGTACATCAAAGTGTGGTAAGTGATGTTCGTCGAAATTAAATTCTACGTTACAACGATCTGCAATTTTTAATGTATTTTCAATGGCTCCAGGAATATGTGAGAATAGCTGCGCCATCTCATCCCCAGATTTTAGATAGAACTCATCATTAGGGAATTTTAAACGGTCTACCTCGGCACGACGACGGCCTGTAGAAATACATACCTTAATATCTTGCGCGTCCGCATCCTCTTTTAAGACATAGTGGAAGTCATTAGACGCTACGATGCCAAGACCGTATTCCTTGCTAAGCTTAATGAGCTCCTCTTGGGCCTTTGCCTCCTCTGGCAAGCCATGATTTTGGATTTCTAAGAAGAAATTATCTTTCCCGTAGGTCTCGATATACCACTCTATGGAACGCTTGGCGCCTTCCATATTATCTTGCAAAATATACTGAGGAATTTCCCCTTGAATACACGCACTGAGTGCAATTATGCCCTTGCTGTATTGACGCAATAAATCGCGGTCTGCACGAGGACGATACAACATACCTTCCGTCGATGCTTTTGACACGATTTTAACGAGATTACGATACCCTTCCATGGTCTCCGCCAACAAGATAAGATGTTTTAACCGTTCACGGCTGCGACCTTCAGGACGATCGAATCGGCTGTTTTCCGTTACATATACTTCACAACCGATGATTGGCTTAACGCCTTGGTCCATACATTCTTTGTAGAAATAAATAGCGGCGTACATATTGCCGTGATCTGTAATGGCAAGGGCCGGCTGATTTAACTCCTTCGCACGACGTACCATGTCAGGCAAACGACTGATGCCGTCTAGCAAACTAAACTCTGTATGACTATGTAAATGTACAAATGGCTGCATGGTACACCTCCTTTAAGGGCGATGAGCAAAATACACGTTCAATGACTTCTTACGAGCCTTCCAATCTGGCAAAAACTGTGCCACTAGATTGTGAAAGTTCTTGGAATGGTCTAAATATTTAAAATGAGCAAACTCATGAACCATGACGTACTCAATATACGCCTGTGGCCCCTCTAATAAGCGCGTGTTCATCTTGATGAGCTGCTTTGCGGGCGTACAAGAACCCCAACGACTCTTCATACGCTGCTGTTTTATGGTTGGCATAGGTACATCAATACCTTGCTTGTGAAAGCGTTGATACACGACCTTCGCCCAATGGACAAAGACCTTCTCCCCTAAATTACGCCAATAACTTTGCATTAATTTATGCTTCGCTTCATAGGTCGTTCCTCGCGGTACTACCATAGTAAGGATAGCTTTTCCGTCAAAGCCGATATGAGGCTTTCCATTTTGCTCAACTAGACGCAACGTAACGGGAATGCCGAGGATTGATAAGCTTTCACCATTCACATACTGCAACGCATCGACGCGCTTGGCATTCAATGCATCAATCTTGTAACGAGCCCGCTCAATGGAGGGCATATTTTCGATAACAAATTTATCTATCACATGATCCGGTATGTACCCATTCGCCGACACATGGATCACACCATCCTTTGTAATGCGCATGTTCATGTTCTTCACACGCTTGATGGTTAACTCATATTCAATTCTGTCGCCATTATAGGTAATAGACCTAGTTGTTGAAGTATTCATACCTTTTATTTTATCATAAAACACTCATAAAATCGTAAAATTCTAGTGATTTTAATAGGAATTATTCGATATAGGTAAAATGATAAAAAAATAACAGATAGCTGATTGGTAAAACTCAACTATCTGTTATAAAAAAACAACATTATAATTACACATTAATTATTAATT
>URZS01000062.1 GCA_900552445.1 uncultured Veillonella sp.
TGCTAGTACTTAATATCTTTGAAGAGATCGCTAGACCTGTTACGCTTGCTTTCCGTCTATTCGGCAATATCGTAGCTGGTGAAATTCTCTTAGAAGTATTGTACAATTTGCCTTGGTTTGTACCGGTACCATGGATTTGGATTGCTTTTAGTTTGTTTATCGGCATTATTCAGGCCTTTATTTTCACGGTTCTTACAGCTAACTACTTAGGTATGGCTTTGAGTGAAGAACACTAATTTTATTTAATGGAGGATTAATCATGGAAGTTCAAGGTTTATTCGCTTTAGCTGCGGCAATCGCAGTAGGTTGTGGTGCAATCGCTGCTGGTATCGGTGACGGTATGGTAGCTAGTAAAGTAATCGAAGGTATTACACGTCAACCAGAATTACGTGGTCAATTGATGTCTACTATGTTCGTAGCGATTGGTTTGATCGAAGCGATGCCTATCATCGGCGTAGTAGTAGCTTTCATTTTGTTATTCCGTTAATAGCAAGGAGGCACGACCTTGGTTGATTTAAGCCCAGGAACAATTCTTGCTCAAATGCTAAACTTTTTTATATTAGTTTGGATTTTACATCGTTTTGCGTATAAACCATTAGTAGGCATGATGAATGCTCGTAAAGAGCAAATTGCCAATGATTTAGCTAGTGCAGAGCAATCTCGTCTTGAAGCAGAGCAAATTAAAGCTGATTATGCGGCACAAATTGCAAAAGCTCGCCATGAAGCACAAGAAATCGTTGAAAAAGCACATCATCAAGCTAAACTAAGTACCGCTGAAGAAGTGGCTGCAGCACGTTCTCAAATTGAAAATGAAAAAGAACGAGCTCGTCAAGATATCGCTATTGAACGCGATCGCGCTATGAACAGCTTGCGAAATGAAGTTGTTTCCTTATCCGTAGCTATGGCTGGTAAAGTTGTTGCTAAAGATATGAACAGCGAAACTAATACAAAATTGATCGAAGACGCTATTCGTCAACTTGATAGTAAAACGATAGGGTTGTGATACGATGAGCATAGAAATTGTAGCAGATAAATATGGTTCGGCTATGTTTGAATTAGCTCAAGAACAAAATAATTTGGAACTCATGGAGGAGCAATTAGGCTATGTAGCATCCGTTATGGCAGAACAGCCTGAACTGCGTTCATTCCTTGAAAATCCAATCGTTACAGAAGATGCGAAGATTAAACTTGTAGGTAGAATCTTTGAATCTAGTATCGACAAAGTTGCTCTACACTTTATCTATGTGATGATTAAACGTGGTCGTCATCGCTATATAGCGGAAGCTATTGCAGCGTTTATTCAAAAATCACGTGAAGCTCGTGGTATTCTAGAAGCTACTGTAACTGTAGCAGAACCAATCACAGCTGATGTAGAAGCATCTGTACAAGCTAAACTAAGAGAGGTTACAGGAAAAGACGTCATCTTATCCGTGCGTCAAGATCCATCTATTATGGGTGGTATCGTTATCCAAGTAGGGGATAAACGCATCGATGGCTCTGTAGCTCGCCGTTTAGAAGAATTAGAAAAATCTTTATTAAGAACGAACTCTATTAGATAGGGGTGAATGGGTATATATGAAAATGAAGCCTGAAGAAATCACTGCTATAATCAAACAGCAGATTCAGGACTATGATGTTGACCTCAATGTCGATGACGTGGGTACTGTTCTCGACGTAGGGGATGGCATCGCCCATATTTATGGTCTTGAAAGAGCCATGGCCGGTGAGTTGTTAGAATTGCCTCACGGCGTATATGGCTTGGTTTTGAACTTAGAATTAGATAATGTTGGTGCCGTACTATTAGGTGATGACTTCTTGATTAAAGAAGGCGACCAAGTACGCCGTACTGGCAAAATTATGGACGTTCCTGCAGGGGATGCCTTGATTGGTCGCGTAGTGAACCCTCTTGGTCAACCTCTTGATGGTAAGGGTGCTATCCAAACTACAGAACGCCGTCCTGTGGAACATCCAGCACCTGGTATTGCGGATCGTCAATCTGTAAACGAACCTTTACAAACAGGTCTTAAAGCGATTGATGCGATGGTACCAATCGGTCGTGGTCAACGTGAGCTTATCATCGGTGACCGTGGTACTGGTAAAACTGCGATTGCCTTAGATACTATTTTGAACCAAAAAGGCAAAGATGTTATTTGTATTTATGTAGCTATTGGTCAAAAAGAATCTACTGTTGCTCGCGTAGTGCAAAAGCTTGAAGAAGCAGGCGCTATGGAGTATACAATTGTAGTATCTGCTAGTGCTTCTACTGGTGCTCCTCTTCAATATATCGCTCCTTACGCTGGTGTTGCCATGGGTGAATACTTCATGTATCAAGGCAAACACGTATTATGCGTATATGATGACTTAACAAAACAAGCGGCTGCATACCGTGCTATGTCCCTATTGTTACGCCGTCCACCAGGGCGTGAAGCGTATCCAGGCGACGTATTCTACTTACACAGCCGTCTATTAGAGCGCGCTGCAAAACTTTCACCAGAACTTGGTGGCGGTTCCATTACAGCGTTGCCTATTATCGAAACGCAAGCAGGTGACGTATCTGCATACATCCCAACAAACGTAATTTCCATTACAGATGGACAAATTTTCTTGGGTACAGATATGTTCTACTCTGGTATTCGTCCAGCTGTTGACGTAGGTTTGTCCGTATCCCGTGTAGGTGGTAGTGCGCAAACTAAAGCGATGAAACAAGTAGCGGGCCAATTGCGTTTGGACCTTGCTCAATATCGTGAGTTGGCTGCCTTTGCTCAGTTCGGTTCCGACCTTGATTCGGCTACACGTGCTCAACTTGATCGTGGTCAACGTCTAACTGAAATGTTGAAACAAGGTCAATATGAGCCAATGAGCGTAGCTGAAATGGTTATTAACCTCTATGCTGGCACAAAAGGATATTTGGCAGCCATTCAAGTTGAGGATGTATTGGCATTCGAAGCAGAATTGTTACGTTATGTAAAAGCTAACTATCCTGAAATTATCACAAACATTGAAAAGTCCAAGAAAATCGAGGACGAAACTGAAAATCTATTGAAACAAGCAATCCCAGAATGTGTAGAAGCATTTGGTTCTACTCATACATTAGTGTCTCGTAAGGAGGCGTAATGTATGGCTAGTGCACAAGATTTGCGAAAACGCATAAAAAGTGTTACCAATACGCAACAAATTACTAAAGCGATGAAGATGGTAGCCTCTGCTCGTCTTCGTAGGGCACAAACAAAAGCGGAAGCTACCCGTCCTTACGCAGAAAAGATTGGGCAAATCTTGCGTCATATGTCTAATAGTGATTTAGAAGGCTTTGAAAGTCCTCTTTTAGATGTTCGACCTGTTGAACGTACTTGCTATATTGTAGTCGGTGCGGATAAAGGTCTTGCTGGGGCATTCTCGTCTAATGTACTTAAGTTTGCTATGGAAGAATTAAAAGGCAAAGATCCTAGTACATACCGTGTAATCACGGCAGGTAGAAAACCTAGAGACAGCATGAAATCCAGAGGTATTCATATCGATAAGTCCTATGCGGGCTTCTCCGATAAACCTTCCTATGAACATGCTCGTGCTATCATGCATGAAGCACTTTCATTATACGAACGTCATGAAGTTGACGAAGTCATTATGATCTATACACGTTTTGTAAATTCTATGACGCAAATTGCACAGGCTGAGCGCTTGTTGCCGATAGAGCAACCACAAGATGAGGTAAAAGGGCAGGAGTATGATTTCATGCCATCTGCTGTATCCGTCTTGGAGGCGTTGCTACCAAAATATTTAGAAATTACTGTTTATAACGGATTGTTGCAATCTGCAGCTAGTGAATTAGGTGCTCGTATGACCGCCATGACATCTGCTACAGATAATGCAGGGGAACTCATTGAGTCCTTAGGCCTTGAATACAACAAGTTGCGTCAATCTAGTATTACAAACGAAATTTCTGAAATCGTTGGTGGCGCTAATGCCTTGCAATAAATAAGGAGACATCTGTCGATGAGTAATAATATTGGTAAAGTTGTGCAGGTCATCGGCCCAGTTGTAGACGTGCGCTTTGATGCTGGTCATTTGCCAGCCATCTACAACGCCATCCACATCTACCATGACCATAAAGCACACGATAGACAAAAAATCGTAGTAGAGGTTATGCAACACTTAGGTGACGATACAGTTCGTTGCGTTGCGATGAGCTCTACTGATGGTATGACACGTAATATGGATGCGGAAGATACTGGCAATCCTATTTCCGTCCCTGTAGGGGAAGGCGTATTAGGCCGTATCTTTAACGTACTTGGTGAAACGGTAGACCATGATCCAGCTCCAGTTGCAGCTGATGAAAAATGGCCGATTCACCGTCCAGCACCTAAATTTGATGACCTTTCTCCAGATACACAAATCTTGGAAACAGGTATTAAGGTTGTTGACCTTATCGCTCCATACGTAAAAGGTGGTAAAATCGGTCTTTTCGGTGGTGCCGGTGTAGGTAAAACCGTATTAATCATGGAATTGATTCACAATGTCGCTACAGAGCACGGTGGTTACTCCGTATTCTCCGGTGTAGGCGAACGTACTCGTGAAGGTAACGACTTGTGGAACGAAATGAAAGAGTCCGGCGTTATCAACAAAACAGCCCTCGTATATGGCCAAATGAATGAGCCACCAGGGGCTCGTATGCGCGTAGGTCTTACAGGCCTTACAATGGCTGAATACTTCCGTGATGTGAAGAAACAAGACGTGCTCTTGTTCATCGATAACATCTTCCGCTTTATCCAAGCGGGCTCTGAAGTATCTGCCCTCTTAGGTCGTATGCCATCTGCCGTAGGTTACCAACCTACATTGGCTAATGACGTAGGGGCATTGCAAGAACGTATTACATCTACAAAAGAAGGCTCTATTACTTCTGTACAAGCTGTATATGTACCTGCCGATGACTTAACTGACCCTGCTCCAGCGGCGACATTCGCTCACTTGGATGCAACAACAGTATTGTCTCGTTCCATTGCGGAACTTGGTATCTATCCAGCGGTGGATCCGTTAGACTCTACAAGCCGTATTTTGGACCCACATGTACTTGGTGAAGAACACTATGCAGTAGCTCGTGGCGTACAAGAAGTATTGCAAAAATATCGCGATCTTCAAGATATTATCGCAATCCTTGGTATGGAAGAATTGTCTGACGAAGATAAATTGACTGTATCTCGTGCACGTAAGATTCAACGTTTCTTGAGTCAACCGTTCTTCGTAGCTGAAGTATTTACTGGTTCTCCTGGTAAATACGTACCATTGTCCGAAACATTGAGAGGCTTTAGAGAAATCTTAGATGGTAAACATGATGAATTGCCTGAAGGCGCATTCTACATGGTTGGTACCATCGATGAAGCCGTTCAAAAAGCAAAGGAAATGCAAGAGAAGGGGGAATAATCCATGGCGGAACCTATGACCCTACAAATAATCACACCTGATGCAGTCGTATTCGAAGGCCAGTCTACTTTTTTCGTAGGTAAGGCTATCGATGGTGCTTTTGGTATCTTGCCAAATCATGCACCTATGATTATTGCATTAGACTTAGCACCTTTACGCATTGATCAACCAGATGGAACATCTCGTGAACTTGCTGTATTTGGTGGCTTCTGTGAAATCGAACATAATAAGGTGAGTATTGTAACACCAGATTGCCAAGATCCAGAATCTATTGATGTGGAGCGTGCTCAGCGTGCCAAAGAGCGTGCTGAAGGACGTTTGGTTAATCCTACACCTGATATTGATGTAGAGCGAGCAGAAGCGGCATTGAAACGTGCTTTGTTGCGTTTGCATGTAACTAAACAACTATAAGATAAAAGGCTAGCCGAGGGGCTAGCCTTTTCTTTTCATTTGTTAATTATAATATACTAACGCCTTTTAAGGAGTACGCTGTATTTCTTGGTTGCTCTACTTGGAAATCAAGTACAACTGGTGTTTCAGAGTTAATACCAGGCGCTTGGTAGCGGTCACGGTCTGTTGGAATGCGTTTGTATGGCAATTTATCAAGTAACACATTCATAACTTTGTTCCAAACAGCTTTATGTGTTGGCATAGTCAAAGAATCATCAGTTTGGTTGAAGCCTGTACGAACAGTGTGAACAACTTTGTCGTTTACATCGTAGTAGTACAATAATGCATTTACTTTTGCAGTAATGTAGATTTCACGATCTTCATCGTTATATGTATATGGACTATTAATACCATTAACACCATTAACTTGTACATAGATGTCTTGTAATGGTACTGGCATAATTACGATTTCAGAATTTTGTGCCGCTGCAATTTGAGCAAGGTCAACAGCTCTGATTTGTGCAGTTGGTGTGTTAGTACTTACAATAGCAGTATCATAATAAGGATATTTAAGCGTATTAGACAAGCGATCTGTCATATAACGACCAAATTGTGCTGTATTTTCGTTGCGTAATTTAGCAGGTACAACGATTGTTACTTTACGGCTAGGGAAGTTCTCTAAGTGGCCATCGTAATTAGCGTTTGATGTATTAATCGTTGCCTTTTCTGGGATGCCAGAAATTGGTGTAGATACAGGTATATTTGCAACCTTTGTAGTA